>RFOO01000172.1 GCA_009926645.1 bacterium
TCAAACCCTTAATCATTTGGATGTCGGAAACAATTCGGCGTGCTCGAGCTGGAACTGGGGGACAGGCTTGATTAGAAAAAGCGGCAAAGGAAAAACGAACTTCACGTAAATCACGATGCAACTTTCGGTTAACAAAATCGACCGATGCTGGAATGTGCCATCGGCGAACTTCATGTGACCAATGCAGCCCTTGGGCAAGTTGCGGGCAGGGGTGAGCATCTAAGTCGGGACCAAGACGAGTAATGATTCCACGATGTGCTAAGTGATCACTCAGTCGTTGCAGACGCTCTGAAGTCTGTCGAAGCGCAGGCTCGATAATCAACAGCAGACCTTCAGGATGAAGGTGTTTTTGAACTTCCTGTATCCAAGAGATTAAATCGCTATCTGAGAGCTGTTTCATCTCGTTCATGACGAACCCCGCAACCACGACATCAAAACTCCCGCTGGGCCAATTTTGTGGATGCGAGGCATCCCCAACACGCGTCGAAATGGTTGCTTTATTGCCCAGAATACTTTGCGCAAATTGTTCGAATCCAGCGAGAGCAGAAGGGGATTTATCAACCCCTACCAAATCCACTTTCTTAACTCCACGTTGCAGGAATTGGTGGGCGACCGAGACACCGCAGGAACCAGGGCCTGAGCCTAAATCGAGAATTCGCGGACAAGGGTTAAGGCACTTCCATTGTCTAAAATCCAAAAGATAAGAGAGCGCAAAAGAAGTACGGACAAAACTTTGGGGTAAAAAGAAAACACCGTAGGCAGTGAGCAGGGTGGGGTCTTTGAAATAATCGGGGAAATGAGTGTCAGGTCGATCGATGGTGAAAAGATCCGAAAGTTCAGAAACATAAGGAGTCATCCGCTCGAGAGCTTCCTCCTCAAGTAATCCTGTTACTTCCTCCGCTTGGTTGAGCCAAAAAGCTTCAGCCTTCTCGGGGTATAGATGAAAAGGATTAGGTTCCCACATTGCGACGACCCTCGAGTGCGCTCCGTAATGTCGCGACATCAGCAAAAGTTAAACCGCTACCACTGGGTAAACCAAAACCGATACGTGAAACTTTCATTTTTGGCTGAATGCCTAGAATTAACTCGTGCAAGTAATGGCAGGTTGCTTCTGCCTCAATATCATTGCCCAAGGCCAAAACCACTTCGGTTATCGGTTCTGTTTGTAAACGTTTTTCGAGGGAGTTTAGATTAAGGTTGTCTGGACCAACGCCGTTAATGGGAGAGAGACGTCCATGGAGAACATGATAGGTGCCACGATGTGCTTGGGAGCGCTCGATAGCCATTAAGTCTGGAACTTGTTCCACAATACAGAGGGAGTGAGACTCTCTTTTAACATCCGCACAGACTTCACATAAATCAGTTTCGGTTAAACTGCCGCATCGTGCGCAGCGGTGAACGACTTTCGATGCTTGCTCTAATGCCTCGATAATGGGTTGAAGTTTCTCAGGTTTTTCAACGAGCAAAAAGAGGGCAAGTCGCTCCGCTGAACGATGTCCTAATCCGGGTAATTGACGGAGTAACTGGCGAACTTTTTCAAAATGAGGGGTCACGTTTTTAGAGCCCAGGAAGGGAGAAGCCTGCCGTCGCTTTGGACATGGCGGATTCATTAACCTCACGTGCTTTATTCGCTGCTTCTTGTAGGGCAGCGACCAGAGAGGATTCGATGACCGCTTTATCTTCTTTCAAAAATTCGGGATCAATCGACAGTGCCAAAACCAAGCCGTGGCCATTGACAGTTATCTTGATGGCTCCGCCACCGTGGGAAATGTCGAGACGCGTTTCCAAAAGTTGCTGTTGGGCTTCGGCTATCCCACGTTGCATCTTTTGTGCTTGTTTGAGTAATTTGCCTACGCCAGCCATAGTGTCTTAAGAGTCTCGCAGATAAGACTTTGAGTCAAGGTTGCAGCCAAGTTTTCTCTCCGCTTGCCAATGCGACAACATGTTTTAGTGGTCAAAAGATGTTAGGGCCCAAGGCTATCGAAATCGTCGGACAAGGCATCGCGGTAATTTGGCCAGATGGTAGCGAAGATTTTTTAACGGGTGAATTTCTCCGAGAACGTTCGCCGAGTGCTGAAAATATGGGGGAAGTCGATATCCTCGGACAACGCTGGGGTGGTGACGGCCCTCGCCAATTTCCTGGTGTGTCTGTCACGCAATGGCAAAAAGTGGGTAACTATGCGGTGAGTTTTGAGTTTAGTGACGGACATAAAACAGGAATCTACAGTTGGGCTTACCTTCGCCAAATCGCCGAAGAAAAAAGATAATCCATTTTCCTTATTGCGCAGAGTGAAGAAAAGACGATAAATGGCGTGTGAAAAAAACCTACGTACTGGACACGAACGTTTTAATTCATGATCCGGAATCGCTCTTTAAGTTTGATGAGCATACGGTCGCAATCCCAGTGGAGGTTTTATCCGAACTCGATCGGTTAAAAACCCATCAGGGCCAATTAGGTGCCAGTGCACGTCGCGTTAATCGATCCATTCGTGCACTCTTTGAGAATCGAAAACTCAAAGAAATCGCCGAGGGCGATGCCTCTAAGCCAAGTGCTTTGCGTGCCGACTTAAAAGACGGTGGCGAACTACGCGTCGTGGTTAATGAAAGTTTAATCCGTGAACATTTCAGTGGACCTAAAGCGGAGAGGCTTCGCAGTGTGTTTATGCAAGTGGATGCGCCTGACCATCGTATCATTGCCTCGGCTCTTTACCTTCGCGACACCTCCAATCATCCAGTCATCTTAGTCACCAAAGACTCGTGCATGGCACTCAAAGCACAAGCTTTGGGCCTAGAGGTTCAAGATTACCGGAATGACCGCATCGAAAGCACAGACATCGGTGATTATCGTTCGATTTCAATTTCTTCTGCTGCCATGCGCGACTTCCGTGAGCTCGCTCAGGTAGCCGTTAGCTTCAAGTCCGAGCCCTTACCTGTTATCAATGAGTATGTGATGTTAGTTTCCGATTCGTGGAGCGAGCCTGCTCGACACGTCGGGGAGGGGGCGTTTGTTCCGCTTTCATTATATCGCGAGTTTCTTTCCAACGAGAGTGGTGCTCGCAAAGGCCTTCAGATGCCTCGTGGCATGAGAGTCATTCCCAAAAACTATGAGCAATGGATCTT
>RFOO01000173.1 GCA_009926645.1 bacterium
TGGAAATGGGTCCAGCCACGGTAGAACCGGGGCGAACAGGAGGAAGCTTTTTCGCTAAATCAGGTGCAGTCGCTTGCAAAGTGGCAGGGGACCAATCGCCCTTGCGTATATCCATTAAATTCATTCCTGCACCATCGCCGGTATCAATAGCCGCATCGGCCCCGGCTAAAATTGACGCAAAGAAAGAAGAGACCAAGTGAACTCTCTCTGTCTTCTCCCAGGCTTGCGGATTATTTTTAGCGAAACGACGAATTTGCGGACCAGTAAAACGTGGCGTAGCCACGCTTCCAGTGAGATCACACACTGCCTGATCACCTCCCAAGGCTGCAGCAATTTCCGCACACTCTTTCACCGTTGAACCATCCATCCAAATGGGAGAGGTTGCACGTGAAAGCACGGGCTTAATTTTAGCCGCCAAAGAAGTCTGCGGGTTACCATCAGCTAAAGCAGATTGATAACCAGAACCTAAATAGACGCTACCATGTTGCTGGCCAGAAACGGATACCGCTTCGATTTTAGAAAGGTCGGTCAGTTTTGCGAGTCGAGTTAAAGCCAACTCTAATCCATCCAACCACAGCAATGGGTCAGCATGAACCTCCCCGTTTTGACCACCGCGAATAAACCCTTCTGGATGTCCTCGGTCAGGAAAGTCTGGACCGAAAGCCGCACGAGCGGTGGCGAGATTCTTTCCAGACTTAGTATCTAACACCAGCGCCGTAGCACTTTGGGTAGATAGGTCCAGACCGAGGACAACAGCCATAAGGATTAACGAATGTATTCGTTGATGAGATTTTCGAGCAACTCTTGGCGACCAGAGTCGAGATGAGGAGGCTTGATGCCTTGAGCGTATTTATCGAGTGCAACCAGTGAGGTCTTACCTTTCTCGATTGTGCGACCAATACCCTTATCCCAAGAGGAGTAACGCTTATCGACGAACTTATCCAATTTGCCGTCCTTGATAATCGCATGCGCAATCTTTAAGCCACGTGCAAAGGCATCCATACCACCAATATGAGCATGGAAGAGGTCAACTGGCTCGTGAGATTCGCGGCGACGTTTAGCGTCGAAGTTCAATCCACCCGTGGTGAATCCACCCATCTTCAAGACGCGCAACATAATGTTGGTCGTGAGATAGAGATCGGTGGGGAATTGGTCCGTGTCCCAACCCAAGAGAGTATCTCCACGATTCGCATCAATCGAGCCAAGTGCATTCGCTCCGATTGCGACTTCGAGTTCATGTTCCATGGTATGACCAGCGAGTGTAGCGTGATTAGTTTCGATATTGAGTTTGAAGTACTTCAGTAGGCCATACTCGCGGAGGAAGTTAAGGCAGGCTGCGGAATCAGAATCGTATTGGTGCGTTGAGGGTTCGCGTGGTTTTGGCTCGATGTAGAACTGTCCTTTAAAACCAATCTTCTTCGCATGATCGACGGCAAGGTGCAGTAAAGCAGCCAGGTGATCGAGTTCGCGCTTCATGTTGGTGTTCAACAACGTCGCATAACCTTCGCGACCACCCCAGAAGACATAACCTTCACCACCGAGTGCCTTCGTTGCATCTAAAGCATGACGCACTTGGCTAGCACCGTAGGCAAAGACATCAGCATTAGGAGAAGTACCTGCACCCTGTGCATAGCGAGGGTGCGAGAAAAGACAGGCCGTACCCCAAAGAAGCTTTTTACCTGTTTCCTTTTGATAACCTTTTAATTCTTGGACAACACGAGCGAGATTAGCGTGTGTTTGAGTCAGGGTAGAGCCTTCAGGGGCAATATCGCGGTCGTGGAAGCAGTAGAAATCGATTTGGCACTTTTCGAGAAACTCGAAAAAGACGGGTACGCGACGCAATGCATTATCGAGGGACTCTGAACCATCATCCCAAGGCATCAACGCTGTCGCACTACCAAAGGGATCACTCAAACCATTGCGCATCACGTGCCAGTAAGCGGCCGCAAAACGCATGTGGTCTTTCATTTTTTTACCACCAACTTTTTCGTCGGGATTATAATGCTTAAAAGCAAATGGATTTTTGGACTTGGGTCCTTCGTAGCGAATGACCGGCACATTCTTGAAGTGAGACATGATATAGGGGGATAGAACCCCTAACTTTGAGATTTACCTCAAGCCTGCCAAGAAGGGATTTTTAAAAAATCACGGGGGCTATTTCTAATAGTTAGAGCAAAAAGAGACTTTAGGGTCGTCGGACACCCTTACTCCCCTGCTCAAGTTAACCTTATGGAGATAAAGGCTTAAGAAACACCCAAGAAATCCCACCCCTTTCGAAGTTATTGCAGTGACGAGAGAGAAGTGTCACTTGCAACCCCGATTCATTCCCCCAGCATCCGCCCCATGCAGGTTGTTCGTACCATCCCAGAACTACAAAAAGCCCTAGCCCCTAAACGACAACAAGGGCTATCGGTCGGGCTGGTTCCAACCATGGGCTGCCTCCATTCTGGACATCAGGCGCTTATCACACGGGCAAAAAAAGAATCCGCCGTGGTGGTCGTCTCGATTTTTGTTAACCCAACACAATTTGGCCCCCATGAAGACTTCGCTCGCTACCCGCGGACTTTTGCGGCGGATGAGCAAGCTTGCCGTGAAAGTGGAGCGGACATTATTTTTGCCCCAACAACGGAAGATTTCTACGCCAGCGACGCCTCAACCTGGGTCAATGTTGGGCAAGTTTCTGAAGGGCTCTGTGGAAAATTTCGCCCTGGGCATTTTCAAGGCGTCGCTACCGTGGTGACGATGTTGTTTAATGCCGTACAACCTCAAATCGCTGTCTTTGGTCAAAAAGACTTACAACAGTTAGCAGTGATACGGCGCTTGGTGCGCGATTTACACTTTCCCATCAAAATCATCGCCCACGAAACCGTTCGAGAACCAAACGGTATTGCGATGAGTTCGCGCAATCGCTACTTGAGTGAAACAGAGAAGACAAAAGCCGAAGCCATACCCAAGGCTTTAAAATTAGCTCAGTCGCTTGTGGAAAAAGGCGAATCCGACGCCCATCGAATCTTAATCGCTGTCAGGGAAAACTTATCTAGCCTGCCCGATTTTCAAATTCAGTATATCGAGATT
>RFOO01000174.1 GCA_009926645.1 bacterium
TAGGCAACTTTGAGTGATACCACCCAGAGTTAATAATCTAACTATCAACGTGACTGATTTAGCGTCGAAACCCAAAACTCAGCGTCGCGGCTTTAGCCTCGTTTTATCGCTGACGATTATGGCCATGATTTTGCTCATGGTGATAACCTTGGCGTCGTTTCTGAGTATTGAAGCTCGGTTAGCGGCGGCGAATCAATTGCGCACCCAAGCACGTATGCAGGCCTTGGTTTCCTTGCGCCTCGCCCTCGCCCACCTTCAGCAAGAAGCCGGCCCCGATCGCCGCGCAACCTTTAGGGCAGATATGATGAGATTTGCATATTCAACTGTGACTTCATCGGATGGTACCACTCCAAAACCTGTTGCTTGGAGTGATGTTAGAAATCCGATGTGGACTGGGGTACAAAGAACCGATCGCCCCTTTCAGTTGCCATCGTGGATTATAAGCGGACGAGGCGATTCAGCGCCAGGGACAAACAACCTTCAGATGGTAAGCCTTTCTTTGCCAACAGGTGCATTGTCCACCCCAACACCATACTGGAACAATAGCAATGTCATTACATACCCAATAAACTATTGGATACCATGGGAAACTAGTTACACGGGAGGAGATAATGGAAAAAAAATTGTTCTGGTTGGTGATTCTACTGCCACAACATTTGAAAATGAATCTATAAATAAACCGCTCTCTGGCCGTCCCGATGGCCGTGTTAGTCTACCTGCGGTTTCACTTCCTGACAGCAATGTCTCTGGGCGCTATTGCTATTGGGTAGGCGATGAAGGTGTTAAAGCAAATATAGCCCTGGTTGACCCACGCGTTCAAACATCTGCGACTAATAGTAGCATTACAGTTGCACGAAGAGGAGTAGGCAGAACGGGCGTTGAGTTGCTCACAGGTTTTTCAAACTATCAAGTAGGTGATATCGATAGTCGAATTCGGAGTAGCGACCAACTTAGATTATTAAGTTCCTCGGTGTTCAGCGATAGCACAGGAAATAATGCTAAGGCACTATGGCCGGATGTTACTCTCGTTTCTCAAGGTTTATTTACCGACAATAAATGGGGAGGATTACAAATTGATTTATCTACTGCATTTGAGAAGTCTGATGCCAACTTCGATGCCAGTGAATTTGGGCAAGGCAATGGGTCAAATGAAGGCAGTAATGGGGCGGTAACATTTGGATTCATGGAGGGATTAAGCGGACCCAGCATTACATCGCCGGTATCCTATGGTAACGACTGGGTAGCTTTTAGAAACTGGAAAAAAGCATTAGTATTTAATGGCTCCACAATAAATGTCGCTACCGTATGGACTGTGAAAAATCCCTCGGACATTATGGGCTTTGCGTCCTCTAGGGCAGCAATTAGAGGACCAACATGGTATGCGTTACGTAATTATCACAGGCTTTACCAAGAGTTGAGTACAGGTCCACAAATTAAAGCACGGACACATTTCCCTAATGCCGTTGCATTTGCAGCTTCATCATCAAGCTACCCAAGTATAATTGGGTTTTTACACTATTCCCAGATGTACAATCGCAGTGTAACTCCACGAATATTTACAACAGCATACAATGCGTCAAGCAGTTCTCCAGTAAGTCTCGCAACAAATACTGGAGCTATTGGAAACAACTTTTTAGATTACATTGGATACGACAGAGTATATGTTTATGGGCCACGAGGAAACTCATATAACAATACTAAGTTAAACAACTCTTCGGCAGGTTCTTTTCTAGGTCCAATTCCAACAAGAGTTTCAGTTGCGCCTTACATTTCTAGGCAGTTAGTCGCTATAGGAGTTATCAAAGTTGGCAATATATTGCAACTTACTGTTTCACCAGTGACTGTATTGCATAATCCTTACAATGTTAGACTTTCTGTTGATCCACAACGTATCTCTATCCGCGATTTAGATAATTGGTGGATTCAATATACAAGAACATACGCCTCAGGTTTTCTTGATCCATACACAGCTCAAACTACCGACACTTGGAGAAATCAAGAAGGTATTCTATCAATAGTTAAAAGAAATAATCCCAATGCAACACGCTTTCAGTCACTTCGCTTTGATATTCCAGCAATTACAATGGAACCTGGCGAATTTAAGGTTTTTACGGCCAACTCTCTGAGCACAAATTATTCAGGAACTCTCACAAACTTTTTAAATACTAACACAGGATTTTATGGTGCATGCCTAGACAACACAAAGTCGTCAGCAGTTCCACCAGCCACTGGTTTCAATTCAAACCCACAACCTTTACAGATTAACAAAGCTGATACAGCTAATCTTCGCTTACAACTTTGGACCGATAGCTACATGCCTGAGGGGTTTAAGATTGTCCATCAAATGAATAGTTGGAGTGGCGATGTCTTATCTTCTGGTGATGCAACCAACGAATCTTTCTATAATTCATCAAGTATAGTTACAGAGCTAACTAGTTCACTAGGCAGATCGAATTATACTGGACTTACTCGCCAGATAGTGGGCAACGAACCAGCAGTTCCTTCTGGGTTCAACTTCAATGCACCAAATAACATACCAGATAGTGATTCTACACCTTATATGCTTGGCGTATTTGATTATAGTGTGCGATGGGCAAATGATCCGAGTCCTTTTCCACTTTTCGTTCGCACAAATCCGCTAGCAGCATCTCGGAGGGTGGATGCAAGAGATTCTACGTGGTATCACATTAATAGTTTAGGCAATGATGACACATTTCCTCCAGGACCCTATTATTCTGGAACAGAATTCTATAGTTCAACTTCTCCAAGTTTCAAACTTGAGGTTAGAGATATAAGAACACTTAACTCATCGGTTGTAGATACATCGGGCGGCAAAGCATTTGGAGGTATGAGTAACTGGTCTATTAATGGTGGCGCAACAAGTGCAGTATTTACTGAAGTTCCTCTAAGTGCACCTTTATCAATAGCTCAGTATACACACGCTAATTATGGAATATACGACCATGAACCTCTGTTCCAAATCGGAAATGGACTAGGTCCTGCATTCACAAAGAATTCTTCAAATTTGCGATACATCGAGTATTTATCTCAATCGATGCTGACAAGTC
>RFOO01000175.1 GCA_009926645.1 bacterium
AGGAGGATGATGGTAATAACCACCAGAAGCTCGATGAGCGTAAAACCGCGGCGAAGGCGGCTTATGCGTGGATTTTTAATCACTGAATCGCAATGATGTCAGCAGCGTCAGACTCGGAAAGAGAGATAACTGAGGTGCCATCAAAAGTTGCTGCATCGTTCTTATTCGTGAAAATAATAACCCGTGCAGGAATACCCACATTGGTATCAATACCCGATTGATTTTCTGATTTTGCAGAACTCAAGTCATCAGGCAGTTTAGCCAACAATCCAGAGGTAATTCTCTTAATACTACCCGTATTGTCTGTATCAAACACTACACGGATATTTATATTTCCAAACTTATCGCAGAGCAGTCCAGTCGTATCCACATCGGCAGAATACGAGATAAAATCCTCTTTGGCAAAAGCACAGAATGCCTCAGCATTGCGATTTAGGACTGTTCGCTGTTGTTGTGACAATGATGCACCGCTGGCCTGCTTACCCTGTAAAGCCTGAACCATTTTCAAACCCACGGAGGGCGGACCCTGTTCTAACTGATAAACAGAATCGGCACTCGTGTCATACCTGGGATTCGCTCCACCCCCAATATTCGGATAAAAACCGTAAGTGTTTTTGTAACGATTCACGGCAGTGCACCACTGCTGGAAAGTTGTCTGCGATGTCGCAATTTTCGCACGCTTACGCACCGCTGAAACCGCGGGGAAAAGAATCGCAGCGAGAATGCCAATGATGGCGATAACAGCGAGCAATTCAATAAGGGTGAAACCTCTACGAGTGAACAGTTTCATGGTCGAATAAGTGAACTTTTACAATATCCTTACAATCAAGGAAAGGACAGCCTAAAAACGGACAGACCTAACAATAAAAACCCTATCAACAACAACAAGTCAGCGAGCTACGGTATAGGCTAATAGAGCGATTAAAGTAGGGATTATTGCCCAAAGAAAGAGACGCCAAGGGGAAATCCCGCCAGCAAAGTGGCGACTCAAAATCGCCTGCCCAGCAGGGTTGGGGGCATTGGCAATAACGGTCAACCCTCCCCCAGCCAAAGCCCCTGCCATCACTGCGTGACGAAGACCCGCGGAAATTTCTCCACCTTCGGCGAGTGCTGGCACCTGCGATGCCAAATAAGTAATCGCGGCATTATCGTTGAACGAAGTCAGAACAACCGAAGCAAAAAGCAATGAGGTTTCATCCATACGCACCAAGACGGGCGAGATCCACCACGACTGCTGTCCGCCGAGAACGACGAGACCAGCCAAGAAAAATCCAACCAACAGAGGACTGCGAAAAGAAATCGGATTTTGCCAGCGGTAAGTGATCGCGTGAAAAGCCACATAAGCACTTAAACCTAGGCCCATCCAACGAGCTTGATGCAGAACCAACATATAAACCGTCCAAGCCATCAATGCCAAGTGCACCCCAAGAATCCAAAATGGGACCGATGGTTTAGATTCCCCAACCTGCGATTGGGCCGACATCGCGAGAGACGAAAGCTCTTTACGAAAAACGAAGTAAGCGAGGGTGTTAGAAATTAAAATGGCGGCGAGTGAAGCTAAACCAAACTGTTGAAACACATCCGCCGTAGTCCAACCCCAACGTTGCGCAACCATCACGATGGGTGGCGCGGCAAAATGGGTGAGAGCTCCACCAATCGATACATTGACGAAAAGCAAAGCCAGCGTTGCGTATTTTAACCGTACCGATGGCTGCAAATGGTAAAATTGCTGAGCGAGCAAAAGTGCACCAATGGTCATGGCTGCCGGTTCAGTAATCAAAGAACCCAGCAGCGGAGTGAAGGTTAAGGTGACAAACCAACTCACCGCCACGGATCCGCCAAATACAGCACTCAAACGCTTAATAATGCCCGAGGTCATTTCCATAATCGCGCGAGCCGAGGCCATCACCATAATGACAAAGACGAAGAAGGGTTCGAAAAACTTATTACCCGTAGATAAATAACATTGGGCGAAAGCCCAACCCTTATTAGGCCAAAAAATCATCACCCCGATTAACACAATCGCCCAGAGACCAAAGACACACTCAACCTCAACCAAGCAATGTAAGAGCGCTTTTTTTAAACGACTAAAACCACCCTGCTCTTTGGCTGGTACTGACGATTCTTCTCGCTGCTGAAGCAAACGGCTTTCGTGGCGACGGAAAGTTCCTGCCAAAGCGTGGAAGTCGCGGACATACCTCCACCTAAAATGCTTTGGTCACGATTGCCAATCCGATTAAAGCGAAGAACTTATTCAATCTCCGCCACGGATTCGATTTCGACAACGTCTGAACCGCCCAGCGCCTTAATCAGATCAACCTGTGCTCCCACTCGATCGGCCCGCACTTTAGCCACAGCACTCTGACTCTCGGCTAACAAACGACGGGCTGAAAGGAAATCAAAAGGAGTCATTTGACCTTGTTGATAGCGATTTTCCGCCACTCGGAAAGCCTCACGGGCAGCGATTTCGCGTTGTTCGGCTGCTTGTGCTGCCAGAGAGGTCTCTCTTACATCAACCAGCGCATCACGCACCTCACGGAATGCCTGTAAAACTGTTTTTTCATAATTGGCTGCCGCTTGGTGTTGCAAAGCAATCGCTGCATCGACTCGTGCCGTGGTTCGTCCAAAATCTAAAAGAGGTACACGTAAATCGACACCTAAACTTGAGGTCGAAGAAGCCGAGTTCGTAAACGCAGAAAACTCGCGACTCTCTAGACCGAGCGCACCCGTTAGCGAAAAAGTAGGAAAGTAAGCGGCTTTGGCATAACCAATTCGAGCATTAGCGGCGATAAGGTTTTGCTCGGCCGCAACCACATCGGGACGCTGACGCAATAAATCGGAAGGCAGACCAGCCGCAGGAATGGGTGGCACTGGCATGGTGGGCGTCGCAATGGGATTTAAAGTCAGAGCAGGCTCTCCCATTAAACTTCCCAAAAGATGCAATGCTTGTGCACGAATGCGCGTGGTCTCACTCAAGACCGTAATCGCATTGGCTTGATTGACTTGGGCTTGAGCGACATCAGCCGCACCGGCTGATCCTACTTTGAATTTTTCGGTGACG
>RFOO01000176.1 GCA_009926645.1 bacterium
GTAAAGTGGAGCGCGCGACTGGACTTGAACCAGCAACAGCCACCTTGGCAAGGTGGTACTCTACCATTGAGCTACACGCGCTTTCGGACGGTTAGCACACGCCTCCGAGCTTCATCTGTCAAGCCTTTGAGACAAGCGCGACCGGATGGCTTTAGGGCAGGGGTATAGCCCTTGGGCCCTTAATTTATCGGCAACCTCATCAGAAAAGAGCCAAAGCATAACTTCCCGCAATTCACGCTCCTTGTCCGTGCGGACATAGAGATAAAGTGGCAAACGCAATGGATAGTCTCCCGTATAAATATTCATCTCGTCAGGAAGATAGGCAACCTTAGGTCGGCCTTCGCGTCCATCGGACACGGGTAAAACTTTCCCTGGGCTACCTGCAGGCAATCCAGGCATCACAGCGATAATACCAAAACGTGCCGCTAAACTATCGAGAACCGCAGGCCACTCAACACGCTGACGCACCCCGGCCTTCCAATCGTCGCCGCCCATAACAAATCCTTGAAAATACTCTTGGGTAAAAGAACCCACTGGAGAGTAAATCAATGGAGAAATTGGTTCGGCTAAATTTCCGTTTCTAAAATCACTCCAGTCGTTAAAAGGCGTTCGAGACTCTTTCGCATAAATGCCCTTTAACTCTTCGAGATTAATTTGTGCGAAAGGATTATTCCTATGTACGACCACGACCGCAGCGGAATTAGCCCAAAGGTAACGATTCAAGAAAAACCCATCGGGTGCGGTTGGCTCCGTATCTCCCTCTTTCACAAAAATGAGCGCCATGCTCGCTTTCCCAGAAGCCAAAGCACGTCGAGCGGGGAGGGTACCCATCAACTCCACCGTGGGCACCTTAGACATTTTACTAATTCCAGGAACGACAATTTCTTTCACTAAATCGGAGCCCACGACATCAGCCGCCAAAGCGCTAATGCCACTAAAGCAAAGACAAATTCCGAGGCGCAAAAAATACATCAAAAGATTAAGAGGGTGGAGAGGCGGAAGCTTCCAACTCAGGCCACTGTAAAAGCTTTCGGTGTAAAGTGCGACGAGAAATACCGAGCGCCTCTGCCGCTTTTGTTCGATTACCTCCAGCGGATGCTAGCGCCTGTCGTAAAAGGTTTTTTTCATTCTGCTCTCGATCGAAAACACCTGGAGTCATGACTCCCGACCCCATGGTCGTGGGAGATAAAACGGGGCGCGAAACAGGGGTGGGCTGAGTAAACCGAACATCTAAGTCTGCCACTTCCACCGTTTTGCCAGCCCGTAGAACCGCCAAATTTTCGCAAGTATTCCGTAATTCGCGAATATTGCCCGGCCACGCATACTGAACGAGCGTGGCCAAAGCAGCGGAGGATAATTTAGCTTCGGGCGTGTTGTTTTCCGACGCGAATTTTTTCAAATAATGCGTGAGTAAGAGGGGGATGTCATCTCGTCGTTCACGCAAAGGAGGCAAACGCAAGGGCACTACCGACAATCGGTAAAACAAATCTTCTCGGAATTTTCCTTCAGCGACCATTTGCCGTAAATCGCGATTGGTGGCACAAACTAATCGCAAATCCAAAGCAATCGGCTTGTGCGAACCTAATCGTTCGACGCTACGTGTCTCTAAAAACCGTAGTAACTTAATTTGCGTTGTCGCATCGATCTCTCCGATCTCGTCTAAGAAAAGCGTCCCGCCATCGGCAGACTCAAATCGTCCGACGCGTCGCTCATTGGCGCCCGTAAAAGCACCGCGTTCATGACCAAACAATTCACTCTCCAAAAGATTGGCTGGAATGGCCGCACAATGCACAGCCACAAAGGGTCCTTTCGCTCGCGGACTGGCTTGGTGTATCATTTGCGCAAAAAGCTCTTTTCCTGTTCCCGTTTCACCCAATAACAAAACGGTGGCGCCCGAAGGTGCAACCGTGCGCACCTGTTCGATGGCTTGAGTTAATGCATCCGACGAACCAATCACTTCTCCCAGAGAGAATTTTCGATCCAATCGAGTTTTTAAAGCGACGACTTCCTTTTCGGTGGATCGAGCTTTCAGTCCACGTTCGAGCAAAATTTCCACCTGCCTTAAATCGACGGGTTTTTGTAAAAACCAATAAGCCCCTTTGTTCATCGCTTTAACTGCCGTCTCCACATCACCATACGCTGTCATCATGATACAAACGGGCTGCGGAGAAAGTTTAAGTGCGCGATCAATCACCGCCATACCATCCTCTCCCGCCATCCGTAAATCGGTTAACACAGCATCCGGTGGCACATCTTGCATTAAGCGAGCGGCTTCCGTTGCGTCTTTTGCCACAAACGTTTCGTACTTTTCTTCTAAGGCAGCACGCAGGCCATCCCGCGTGTGTTTTTCGTCATCGACGATAAGAACCGTGGGCTTCATAGGGATTCGGATTGATAAAATGAATTGGCCGCACTCCAAGCTCTTGCCGCTTTTTCTGCCAAAGATTGTCGCGCCCGTTCCACCTCTGCTAATCGCGCATTTAAATTCGCATTCGCTACGGCCGCAAGATCATCTAAATCATAAAGGTAGGCTCCTTCCACGGCACGGTTCTCATGCGAAAAATTACGTGGCACTCCTAAATCAACGAGGAGAATAGGTCGGCCTTGTCTTTGCTGCAAAACGACCGTCGTTTCTTCAGGCGTCAACAGGGCACGCTCAACCGTCGCACAGCCAATAATGACATCATGATTCTGTGTCTGACGCAAGGCATCGACCAAAGACAGTGAAGCTCCCGCAAATTCTTCAGCTAAAAGACGCGCATTTTCAAAATTTCGCGAGGCCACCGAAACCTGTGCGACTCCTCGAGATACCAAAGCTTGCACGACTTGTTGACCAACCTCTCCCGTGCCAAGCACCAGCACTCGAGTTTCGGCCAGTGACCCAAAAACTCTTTGCACCATATCCACGGCAACATTCCCTAAGCTCACCTGGCCCTGCGAAATACCCGTATGAGTTCGCGCCCAAGCAGCCGCTTGAAAGGCCCGTTGAAAAATTCGGTTAAGAACGGCACTCGTCATACCTCGAGCCAAAGCATCCGCATAAGCAT
>RFOO01000177.1 GCA_009926645.1 bacterium
TCTTGCTCACTTAATCTTTGCAAGAAAGCCCTTTGAGCCAAGTAACCCATCCTGCGGGTAAGCCTCGGGTAAGGGCCGCGCGTACAATTTTTTCTAGATACAACTTAGAAGGCAAGTGGGGCCCCGTAGGCGATATTACTTTGTAGGCTTCGCATTCAAGAGGGCAGTCCTCCACTCCCGCCTCGAGCACATTGACTGAAATGCGTTTATAGGCAGAACCTTCAGCCTCATTGAGGCGTTTCCAGTCCTCGGAGGTTAGTTCGTAAACAACTCCCCAGACACCTGAAGAAAGTTCATCTTCTAGAATGTCTGCAGAACCACCACCCCAGGTGGTGCTAGCATGCGTAAAAGCGAGACGATGTTTCGGCAGGAGAGCTTTTCCACGAAACTGTGATTGAGGGCAGCGTCGCTCCATCTGTGCGGCATCAAGGTTTGAACCGTAGGCAAAGTAATACCGACTCATAAGTTAATTGTTTCTTAAATAAGGGAGATAAGCAACGCGGTTAAAACGCCCATTAAAAAGACGATAAAAGGGGGTTTCTTTCATTAACATACCAGTCGTCCCACCGGCTAATCGGAGTGCATACTCTACGGAAGCCATGATTGGTTAAGTGTCTGTAGAGGGCTTCTCGGGAAATGCTCACAAAATTATGTTCAACGGTAAGAACATTTACTTCAAAACGTTGGAAATCAAAGTTAGATAAGATTTCAAGTTCCGAGCCTTCTGTATCAATCGAGAGGTAATCAATTTTTTGAGGAGCCTTATTCTGTATCAACAAATCGAGTAAAGAAACGGTTTCAACCATTAGCGTCTTACGATTTTTTCGCGCATCATAGTTCATGTCATTAGGCAGGTTTTCCTCGATTCCTGATAATTCCGGGAAAGAGGTAGTGTTAGCAAATGTGACAAATTTGCCAGTAGTGCTATGGATGCAGCGTGTGTCGATTACACAGGATCGATTTTCTTTTAGGGAATTATGCCAAATAGGCAGCGGTTCAGCGAGGATACCTTTCCATCCAAACTCTTTTTCTAAAAGGTAGGTATTACTTAAATCGACACCGTTAGTAGCTCCAAATTCTACAAAGAAACGGTTCTTTTGATAGTCATTAAAATGCAGTGCAAAAATATCCTGATAAAGTTGGGCGCGGCTTTTTTCGCGATGATTGAGAATATTTTCAAGAAGCTGGGTGTATCCTGTTGGTAGCATACGCGACGAACCTTTATTACCCCAAGGATTAGGGGCAAGCGACTTAATTTAGTCTAAAATCTTCCAGTAAATGTGAAATAAGCTGAGCGTGGTTGGGCGCTATAACCAAGGGCCTTGGGTGGTGCAGATTCCCCAGTAAGGTTTTCCAGTCTTAAGGCCAGTTCATAACTCGGGCTTAGCTGATAGCGAATCCAGCTGCGGATGAATGTCGCATCGGGCAAGTCTACTCGAACGGAACTGTTGTAGTCGTAGTCCACTCGACCTTGGAGCACGTTGGCCGAAACTCCCCAGGCCCAGTTTTTTTCCCAGGTCATTTCGAAACCAACATTGAGGTTTAATCGTGGGCGAGCCAAGAGACTCTGCCCAGCTTCGACTTTCATGCCATTACCCGTGGTGTAGGTGCTCAAGGCTTCGGTTTCTAAATAAGTAATCGAGCCAAAGCAGCGTAGAGAGTTTACCGGCCGGCCTTCGATGCCGTATTCAATGCCTCTCGTGCGGGCTTTAGCGATGTTGTAGGCTTCCCATGTCGAGGGATCGACATCAATCAAGTCCGTGAGCTGATTTTGAAAAGCCACGAGAGTCCAATCGGGGATTGGTGACTTTGCCTCATGGTAACGTAGGCCGATTTCGATAGCTGTGTTGGATTCAGGTCGCAAGGGAAGTCCCCCGACCGTGCCATAAAGCAATTCACCAGCAGCGGGCGTCCGATAGGCTGTCGCGAGTTTAGCGTGTAAAGTAAGTTCGGATTTCAGCTTTCTTGCATAAGTCACCTCTTCGGTTGTCTTGCCTTTAAAATCCGTGAATTCGTCACGTCGGATGGCAAATTTAACTCGATCGTAAGCCGTCGCTTTCCAATCCGCATAGGTCCAAACTCCAAGACTTTCGTGTGTGCCATCCCAGGGGCTACTTGAGGCGGTATCGAGGTTGAGAACCTTAATTTGATAGTGAGAGCATTCGTAGCTGGTGCCCAATCCCCAACTCAATTCTTGGTTTAACCGTTGATCAATGAAAGCAGTAATTTCGTCGTGTCTGAGTTGATAGTTTTGATGCACGTTACCAAAACTAAACTCATTGTAACTTTCGAGTTCAGATAGTGCATGGGACCAAAAAGCAGTGGCTCGTAAATTATCGCCGTAGTACGTTAATCCTGGAGAGATTAGCCACCCTTGGTTATTTTGAAAATCGTTATACTTGGGGTTTGTTTCTGCACCAGGCAGTCGAGCTTCACTGTTATCGGCTGAACCAATTAAGTTGACCGTGAGGGAAGGGGAAATTTGCCACTCTGATTTTAGAAGAGCGGTGGATGCGTCTAATGAACTGTTTGGACGCCAACCATCCTCGTGTGAACTGGTAAATGAAAAGGCGGTACCTTGAGTGGCTGGTTTTGTTTCGTTGCCATTATTATTCACTGTATGAAAAGCGAATGAACCTCGTCCGTAAGATCCGCCAGTGATGGCATATTCGCCCTGTGAAGTTTCACATAATGGATTGGCTAAGCGAAGGTCAATGACTCCGCCTATGGCATTGGCGCCATAGAGGACAGAGGAGGCTCCGCGAAGTACTTCAGCGGAAGAAAGTCCGAAGGTGCGATACCGTTCAATTTCGTAGGTATTGAGAAAGCCTTGGGGTAACTTTCTTCCATCCAAGAGGAGTGCCGACTGGGATGAATTCGTTCCGCGAATAAACAAGGAGGTTTGGGATCCTTCGCCTGAGGTGGGGGCCGTATAAATGCCTGGAGTTGACTGAAGTACTCCGCCCAAAGTTCCTAAACCCTCAGCGGTGG
>RFOO01000178.1 GCA_009926645.1 bacterium
GAAACATCATCCAGTGTTCGATGATGTGCACCGTGCGATTGCGTAAGGCCAATTCGTAAAGTTCTGGAAAATGCCAAACCGAAAAAGATAAGTTAAAAATAAGCCCAGCGAATAACGGATGAACCAGAACCCGCAGAACCCTGGTCAGTCGCGGACGAGCCTCAAGAAAAGGATCCAACATCTCTGGAGGTATCCCCGATACAATTAAAGGCGCCGTGACATAAATAAGAAGCATATGCTGGACCATATGCGCGGTGAAAAGAAAGCCCTCCCCTAATTGATCCAATGGCGAACCAACAGCGAGGTAAGCCACTAAAACACCAAGATGAAAACGTACCGATGGCCAAAGGGGATAGGATTTTAAATCGGGAGCTAGCTGGCGTCGCCAAGGCCCGCAGGCTAAAGCATACAACCACGAAACCCCTACAACCACCATGAGAAGGAGGGGCTCAGTGTGCCAGTGGAGGGTAATGTTCATCAATCAAAAGAGACTCCAACTAGCAAAGGAGGTTCGAAAGATTTTTCGAACCCCGCGAACACTTTTTTAACTAAACCACTTCGTATCGATACAATCGACGTGAAATAGAGTTAACAGAGCAGTAAAGGTCGCAAAAGCTAAAGCCAAGCCAGAGACAAAAACCCAAAAGAGCAAGCGATGGTCATAAATCAAATGCATGAACCAAAGTATAACCGCAAAGAATTTCACTGCCGAAAGAAGGCACAGCAGTGTAAAAATGACGGCCAACGGCAGGGGAACAAAGATTAACACGATTTCCAGGCCCGTGATCGCAGCGAGCCACAAGGCGAGCGTGATAAAGTGGTGATAACGACGAACTTCCTCGGCGAGGAATTCTTTAGTTAAAGGTGCAGACATGGTGAAAATTATTTGGCGATGGGTAAACCTGTACCCCAGAAGCCATTCGGCCCCAGGTATTCGATAAGATAAACCACGGTGAAGATGATAATCCAAACGATATCAACGAAGTGCCAATACAGACCAGCAACTTCAACGTCGAGCGCCCCAACATGGCCACCCAACTTACCCGTGAAACTATAGAAGTAGAGCAAGATGAGCCACAACACGCCGATGGCAACGTGAGTACCGTGCGTTCCGGTCAGCACATAGAAAGTAGAGCCGAACACACTGTTCTGAATCGTCAGACCCATGTGGTAGAAATGAGTGAACTCATAAACCTGACAGCCCAAGAAGATGAGACCGAAGATAATCACGCCCAAGACATTGCGACGGAAGGATTTGATTTGCCCCTTGTGCATCGCCGAAACCGCCAGTGCCATCAAGAATGATGACATGAGCAGGATAAATGTAGAGAACGAGGTAAGCTCGATATCAAATAATCGCTGCACGAAGTGTTGGTGACCTTCGGCATCAGTAAATCCTGTAGGATATAGTTTGCGGTAGATTAAGTGAGTCGAAATGAGTGTTCCAAAGAACATACAATCCGAAGCCAAGAAAAGCCACATGATGAGCTTCTTGTGATCGATGCCCGTCGAGGTGGGGGCATGAGACGATTCAGCAACTTGAGACATGAGAGAAAGAGAAGAGTGTATTAATGAGTCGAAGTGGTGGCACTAACGGGCGAGGGCGAGGTAGAGCCAGAAGGCGTCTTGAGCATGTAACCACCAGGACCTTCAAGAGCCCAGAGCCAAATACCCGTAAAGAGAATACCAATACCAGCAATAACCATCCAGCCCGCATGGGGAATCATCATGGCCATCATGGGCATACCAAAACCGGCGACTAAGAATCCAAAACCCGCGAGCATTGGCATCCACGACTGGCTAGGCATATGCACACCTGCTTCACCGCCATCGCTTTCGTAGCCAATCTTATGTCCACCATGCTTATGCTCGATGTAAGCATCACGAACAGAGATAACTGGACTGCGTGCGAAATTATACTCCGGCACCGGAGAAGGGAGAGACCATTCGAGAGTGCGACCATCCCAGGGATCGGAAGAACACTTTTCCCCCTTAAAGGCAGTCCAAACTAAGTTAGCAAAAGCCAAGAACACGCCAATACCCAGAATGAAGGCACCAATAGTGGCGACAAAATTCCAGGTTTCCCAACCATTGCCTGCATGATAAGTATGCGTACGACGAGGCATACCTGCCAAACCGAGATAGTGCATCGGACCGAAAGCTAAATTGAATCCAAGAATCACCATACCTGAAGCGACGTAAGCGACACTTGCTTTGGGCATGCGTCCAAAAATCTTGGGGAACCAGAAATAAAGACCAGCCATCAAACCCAAGAGAACGCCACCGAGAAGAACGTAGTGGAAGTGGGCGATAACGAAGTAACTATCTTGCTGCTGCGAGTCGGCAGGAGCGGAGGAGTGCATTACTCCTGAAAAACCACCGCACATGAACATCCAGATAAACCCGAGAGCCAAGACCATTGGAGGAGTAAAACGAATGCGCCCACCCCAGATAGTACCCAACCAATTGAAAATTTTAACTCCCGTTGGCACAGCAATCGCCATGGTTAAGAGAGCAAACGCCGCCGTGGGCACCGCACCCAAACCCGTAGTGAACATGTGGTGACTCCAAACCGCAAAACCGAGGAAGCCAATCACCGCACCCGAGAAAACAATGATGGGGTAACCGAACAGTGATTTACCCGAGAAGGTGGGTAGAATCTCCGAGACAATTCCCATAGCAGGCAAAACAAGAATATAAACTTCGGGGTGACCAAAAATCCAGAAGAGGTGTTGCCAAAGAATTGGCTGACCACCCGCGGAAGGGTTGAAGAAATTAGCGCCAAATTGACGATCAAACATCAACTGTATCAGCGCCACAGTAATCGCAGGGAAGGCTAAAATAATTAAGATTGAGGTAACTAAAGTCATCCAGGTGAACACGGGGAGACGCATCATGGTCATCCCCTTCGCGCGCATGTTCACAATGGTGCAAATGAAGTTAAAGGAGGCCGCCAAAGAGGCGACGCCAAGAATCTGAATACCAATA
>RFOO01000179.1 GCA_009926645.1 bacterium
TGCACGGGGACGTTTTGGTCAATTCGGCGGGCTTTATGTTCCCGAGACTTTGATGACTCCGTTATTAGAGTTAGCAAAGGCTTACGATGAGGCGCGTCGGGATCCTGCTTTTCAGAGTGCCTTTACTAAGATGCTCAATGAGTTCGCGGGGCGTCCGACGGGTTTGTATTATGCGGAAGGATTAACCAAGCACTGTGGTGGAGCGAAAATTTACTTAAAGCGTGAGGACATGCTGCACACCGGTGCGCATAAAATTAATAATGCTATTGGGCAGGCTCTCTTGGCTGTGCGGATGGGTAAGAAGCGTATCATTGCTGAGACTGGGGCGGGTCAGCACGGAACGGCAACGGCGGCGGTGTGTGCTAAGTTTGGTTTGCAGTGTGTGATTTACATGGGGTCGGCTGACATGGAGCGACAGGCTCTGAATGTTTATCGTATGCGTTTGATGGGGGCAGAAGTGCGTGGAGTTGAGGCTGGTCAACGCACCCTTAAAGAAGCCGTCAATGAAGCCATGCGTGATTGGGTGACGAATATACGCGACACCCATTATATTTTAGGAACCGCTTATGGTGCACATCCGTACCCCATGATGGTGCGTGATTTTCATCGCATTATCTCGATGGAATCCAAGCAACAGATGTTGAGAGCTGAGCGACGCCTCCCTGACCACGTGGTTGCGTGCGTCGGTGGTGGGTCGAATGCCATTGGATCTTTCTTTGAGTATTTAGATGAACCGAGTGTGAATCTTGTTGGGGTTGAAGCGGGTGGTCGTGGCATCAAGCAAGGTCAGCATGCAGCTCGCTTTGCCGGTGGGCGACTGGGGGTTTTGCAGGGTTGTCTCACGCCGATTTTGCAGAATGAGGAGGGTCAGATTGAAGCGACGCACTCCGTCTCGGCTGGATTGGATTATGCGGCTGTTGGACCTGAGCATGCTTATTATAGCGAAAAGGGTCGTATTCAATTTGCCTATGCTACCGACCAGGAATGTTTGGATGCTTTTCAGTTACTCTCGAGAACGGAGGGAATTATCCCCGCGTTAGAATCCAGTCACGCCATTGCGTATGGATGTAAACTCGCGTCGGACAGTCCACGAACGGATGTTGTTTTAATTAATCTCTCTGGTCGCGGTGACAAAGATGTATGGAGTGCTGCGCGTGCGATGGGAGTTGAAATTAAACTGTAGTTTATGGCGTTAGCTTCGATGACAGGTTTTGGCCGGTCGGAATTAAAACTTCCCGATCGACTTTGGGCGATTGAGTTAACGTCGGTGAATCAAAAATCGTTACAGGTTGCTGTCTATGGTCCCGAGGAATGGCCGTTGCTGGAATCGACTTTAACTTCATGGATTCGACCTCGTGTTTATCGAGGTAAAATCACTGTTCGTCTTACTTCAGCTGAGGGGAACTCAAGGGCGATTTCGGGTTGGGATGAGACCTCTTTGCAGGCATCGTTTGCTGAGCTTAAACATCTCGCCGGCAAGTTGAACATTCCCTTTCAACCCGATGCACGTTTACTTTTAGAGTTAGCAGAATCTCGACGCCAGAATCGCGTTGCATTGCCTTCGTGGGATGACGTTCTACCTCACTTGCAAAAATCTTTTACCGAAGCCCTCGACCGTTTGGTAGCGATGCGTGAGAAAGAAGGTGCACGATTAGGTAAAGATTTGATGATGCGAATTGAACAGCTCGAGAAATTACTCGCGGTTATGGAGTCATCGGAAAAAAATGCGCCTGAGCGTCACCGAGATTTATTGTTAAAACGACTCAAGGATTTGGGTCTTTCGGTCGATTTATCGGACGAGAGGGTTTTAAAGGAGCTCACTTTCTATGCTGATCGAAGTGATATTACGGAGGAGATTGTGCGACTAAGGAGTCACTTTTCTCAGTTTCGCGAGGAGTTAGGTGGCGAGAAAACTGGACGAAAACTCGACTTTTTAGTGCAAGAATTGCTCCGTGAAGTGAATACCATTGGTAGTAAAGCCTCGGAAATCTCGACAACTAAGGCGGTTTTAGAAGCCAAAACGGAAATTGAGCGGATACGAGAGCAGGTGCAGAATTTAGAATAATTTTTCGGGTGTGGTATTGCCAAGGGGGCTTTCGCATGCCTTTGTCTATCAACACTTACGCATTTGCCATGTCTGACAACCTTACCAAGCGGGAAATCGTTCTCAAAATCTTCACCGACAAAGGTTATCCCCAAAAGCATATTCGCGATAGCGTGCAGCTGACCTTAGATGCCATCTGTGAGGCATTGCTAACTGGTCGCGATGTGGAGTTGAGAAACTTTGGTGTGTTTCAAGTGCAAGTGCGCAAGAGTCGTATTGGTCGTAATCCCAATCGTCCTGAAACTGACGTTGTGATTCCTCGACGTGCAGTGATTAAATTTAAAGCCGGCAAAGAGCTGAAGGCAAAGTTGAAGACTTATAATCTTGATAAGACTGAACCTAAGCCTGAGTGATTTTTTTGTTTTAAGCGATGGCTGATTTTAAATCACTCCCTGGTTTTCGAGAGTTTTATCCTGAGGACCGTGCGGTCTTGGATCATCTTTTCAAGGTTTGGCGTCAGGCCTGCCGTCGATATGGTTTTCGGGAATGGGAATCTCCTGTTTTAGAGCCTCTTGAGCTTTTCACAGAGAAGTCTGGCGAAGAGATTGTTCGGCAATTGTTTAATTTTGAGGATAAGGGTGGTCGTCAGGTCAGTTTGCGTCCGGAGATGACTCCTTCTTTGGCACGAATGGTGGGAGCTAGGGCGAACGGGATGGCTAAGCCTATTCGCTGGTTTGCGATTGGTGAAAACTATCGTTACGAGAAGCCGCAGAAAGGCCGACTCCGTGCTTTTTATCAGTTGAATGCCGATTTGCGTCTTGAGTGTTGTTGATAAATTAGAACGTGGAAGTCCTGATGAGCTTTTGAAAGCCATGGAAGTGGCGGTTCAGGGTACGGCTTGCGATGCGACCA
>RFOO01000180.1 GCA_009926645.1 bacterium
CGGTGGTCATCCAGACAAAGAAGATGACGGACAGAACGATATCGATAATCGCACCTTGTTTGGTGACCAACTTCGGCTTCAAGTTATCCATGGGGCTGACATTCGTGGCATTACGCCCTCGGCTGTCAATCTTACCCGAATGATAATGTGAAAAGTGCCAGTTTTTTAGGCTTTTATCTATCTCCGCCCTTGCTTATCGGAACAAGCTGTTCAGCCTGCCCGCCCGGACTGTTGATTGCTTTTCTATAACTAATCCCCTTTATTTTCCCTTCAACTATGGCCGAAGAGCTCAAGGATACTCTCAATCTCCCAGTTACGGACTTTCCCATGCGGGCTGGTTTGGCTGAACGGGAGCCTCTGCGCGTGGCGCACTGGGATCGCGCCAAACTTTATGAGCGTATTCAGGCGCGGGCCAAAGGGAAGCCTGCCTTTGTTCTCCATGATGGACCTCCTTTTACCAATGGCGATGTGCATATCGGTACGGCACTCAACAAACTTTTGAAGGATGCCATTTTGCGTTACAAATCGATGCGCGGCTATCGCACTCCTTATGTGCCAGGGTGGGATTGTCATGGTTTGCCGATTGAACACAAAGTGATGAAAGAGTTGCAGGCAAAAAAACAGTCGCTCGATGCCTTGGGTGTTCGCAAAGCCTGCGCAGATTTTTCAGCGGCCTACATTGAAAAGCAACGCGGACAGTTTCGTCGTTTAGGAATTTTGGCTGATTGGAAGTCGGAATACAAAACCATGGATCCTGCCTACGAAGCAGAAATCCTCAAAGGCTTTTCGAGTTTTGTTGAGCAAGGTTTGGTTTATCGATCCAAGAAACCGGTCTATTGGTCCATTCCTTGTCAGACGGCTTTAGCTGAAGCCGAAATTGAGTATCTCAATAAAAAATCTCATTCAATCTGGGTCGCTTTTTCAGTACCCAATCCTGGAGCGAAAGGCTTGCAGCCTGCACACCCTCTTTCGGTCGTCATTTGGACGACAACGCCTTGGACTTTGCCAGCTAATCTGGCGATTGCGGTTCATCCAGATCTCGAGTATGTTGAAGTGAAACACGGAGAAAAATCCTATTTGGTCGCTCGGGCTCGTCGGGATGCATTTGTCGCCGAGTGTGGCTTGGAAGGCGCGGTCGATGGGCAAATCTTTAAAGGAAAAGTTTTAGAGGGTTTGGTGGCGCGTCATCCTTTTATCGAACGCGATGCGCCCGTTGTTTTAGCCGAGTATGTCACTACCGATGCGGGTTCGGGTTGTGTGCACACTGCTCCTGGCCACGGCTTAGAAGATTTTCAAACAGGTAATAAATATGGATTGGAGCCTTATTGTCCGGTGCGCGACGATGGCACCTATGCTGACGATGGTCGAGTGCCCAAGGAGTTAGTCGGCGTTACAGTTTTTGAAACCGAAGGGAAAAATCCAGCGAACATCGCTGTCCTCGGTTTGTTGAAAGCACGCGGAGCCTTATTAAAATCTCAAACGTTTGAACACCAGTACCCTCACTGTTGGCGTTCGAAAAGCCCCGTTATTTTCCGTGCCCTAGATCAGTGGTTTGTTGGTTTGGATCGTGGTGGATTGCGTGCGAAAGCTTTGGCGGCTGTCGCGCAAGTGAAGTGGATTCCTGCCAGTGGCGAGAATCGCATTCGTGCTGCTTTGGAAGGAAGACCTGATTGGTGTATTTCTCGTCAAAGAGCTTGGGGTGTTCCCATTCCCGCTTTTGTCTCTTCCGCAACAGGCGAATCGTATTTAGATGCAGGAGTTGTTCGTCATGTCGCTCAACAAGTGGCCCAGAAGGGTAGTGACTGGTGGTGGTCTGCTTCAGTGGAAACTATTTTGCAAGGAGCACCTGTGCCTTCGAGTTGGCCTAAGGATTTACGGAAAGGTACGGATACCTTGGATGTGTGGATTGATTCAGGCTCGAGTCATTTAGCAGTTTGTGCCCGTCACCCTGACTTACATTGGCCAGCTGATTTGTATTTAGAAGGTTCAGATCAACACCGCGGTTGGTTCCAATCCTCCCTTTGGACGGCAATAGCCGTGAAGGGTTCGGCACCTTATCGCCAAGTTTTGACCCATGGTTTTGTCGTCAACGAAAAGCGTCAAAAAATTTCTAAGTCCGATAACTCAGGCAAGCCTCAGACAGCCGATGATTACGTAAAAAAATATGGAGCAGATATTGTACGTCTCTGGGTTGCTTCAGAAAATTATCAGAGCGATATCCCGATTTCGGATGCGATTTTTGATACCATTTCCAATCAGTATCGTGGAATACGTAACTCATTGCGTTATCAGTTGGGCAATCTTTATGACTTTGATTCGACGCGAGACGCACTTCCCCTTGCCCAATTAACACCGATTGATCGTTGGGTCTTGGTTGAGACGGCACGATTAATTCGTGAGGTGACGGATGCCTGTGAGCGAAATGAGTTTCATCGCGCCGCAGCGGCATTGGCGGGTTTCACCACGAATACGCTTTCCGCCACTTATCATAATATTGTTAAGGATCGTTTGTATACTTTGGCCCCTCAGCATCCTGATCGACGATCAACGCAAACGGCTATCGATACCGTATTACGAGTTTACCTAAAATTATTGGCTCCTTTTGTTCCCTTTACCGCGGATGAGGCTTGGTCTCATTTGCATGGTCGGCAGGAATACCTCGATGAGGTCAGTGTGCACTTGCAAGATTGGCCCGAAATTGTGGCTTCGTGGGAGGATGCGACTGGCTTGCAGGCCCATACGGCTGTCGCTCGCATTCTTGGCTTAGCCTCGCAAGTCAATGTCCCGATGGAAAAGCTCCGCCAGGAGAAAAAAATTGGCCAATCCCTAGAGGCTGCGGTTGTGGTTGTCGGCGATCCAGCCAACGATGATTTTGCGGAATTATCCAAGTTTTCTGAGATT
>RFOO01000019.1 GCA_009926645.1 bacterium
CGATGAGAGTTTGATCGTTTTTCCAAATTTCAATCGTCACTGGAGCATCAGGGTCAGGCGAGGTCCATTGCCAACGACCAATGCCTAAAAAATTCATCGGCACCCCTTTACTCGAACTCAACCCAGGTCCCGTTCCTCGAACGAAAGGCTTATTACCAATACCGATCATTAAGTTAATAATCAGCGAAGTGCCGGAACCATCATTGCTCACAGGCGACTCCTCCGAAACGACCTCGACCTCATCCTCATCAATTAAATCCTCTTCCTCCGCAATCTCCTCGTCGCTCTCCGTCGAGGCCGATGTTAAAAGGTCTGACTCCTCCTCGGGTTCGTCGGCAGGTCTTAGCGGCGAAGAAGTGGAAGCTGTTTCAGCTGTCGTAGAGGCACGACTCGACTCACGCAAATTCGCCAATGCCTCATCGTAATGCTCTAAGCGCTGATGAACTTTTTTGAGTTCTGCGCGAATTTTTTTCAAATCATCATTGGTTTCTTCCCCGTCAGCCACAGCTCCACGTACTGATTGTGCGAGAGCATCGATTTTCTCACTCACCTCATCTAAGTTCTCTTTCTTCACTCCTCCCTCGAGGGCACCGAGCGCTTTTTCCAAATTCTTCACTTTTATTTCCAACGCCAGATTAGCCGCCTTAAGCGAATTCACTTCAACTGAAGCACGTTGTGCCACAGCCTCACTGGCACTGCGTGCAATCTGTTCAATTTCCTTAAAACGGTGAGCATACTGTTCATCAGCCTCACGCCACTGTAAACGCAACGCATCCACTTCTTCTTTTAATGCCGCACGCAACCTCGCCTGCTCCGCTAAACGGTTTTTCTGATTTCCACCCTCTAAGATAACGGGCACGACGACAATAAGCGAAGCTCCCATAATCCCCATCACAGCGAGAAAGGCATCGAAGCCATCGCGCATATTCAAATCGAGTAAGAGAATGGCAGCCACCGCAATAAAGTCGGCCGCTACCAGAAACCATTTTTCTTTGAGAATTTTTTCGAGTTCGCGTGACATAGTGAGGGGCTTTGGGGTTAAAAAGATTTAACGTGGTCGCTCCACAAAGCCAACCTTTCGGTTAACTTTCGCAAGCGTACGGTAAGCGGTTTTTTGAGCGACTTCTGCGCCCGACTTAAAAATAGCCTGTAAAGCATCCCGATCTTTAATCAGCTCGTCGTAACGCAGACGGACAGGATCAAGAGTGGCGATAACAGCCTCGGCGACGGCCTTCTTAAAGTCACCATAACCCTTGCCGCTGAACTCTGCTTCGAGGTTAGAAAGTGAACGACCCGTACAGGCCGACAAAATCGTTAGCAAGTTAGCCACACCCGGCTTCCCCTCCCCTGCACGGACCTCACTGCCTGAATCAGTGACGGCGGACATAATCTTTTTCCGAATCTCCTCAGGTCGGTCAGTAATATAAACCGTGGAAGCTTGATTAGGGTCAGACTTCGACATTTTGGCTAAAGGATCCTGGAGAGACATAATTCTCGAGCCAACTTTCGAAGTAAACGGTTCGGGTAGCTTAAAAGTCTCCGAATAGCGGTGATTAAATTTTTCCGCCAAATCACGAGCCAACTCTAGGTGTTGCTTTTGATCATCCCCAACAGGAACACATTCAGCATTATACAATAAAATATCCGCCGCCATCAGCACAGGGTAATAAAGTAATCCTGCGTCCACTGATTCTTGTTTTCGTGCCTTGTCCTTAAACTGTGTCATCCGTTCCAACTGACCTAGAGGACAGAGACAGCCTAAAATCCAAGCCAACTCGGTATGTCCAATGACGTGAGACTGGGCGAATAAGTGACTCCGAGCTGGATCCAGACCGCAAGCGACATACTGCGCCAAACAAGAGTAAGTATTTTCTCTAAGTTCCGCGGGAACGTGACGCACTGTTATCGCATGCTGGTCAACGATTCCGAAATAACATTCGTAATCATCTTGCATCCTTCCCCAGTTCAGCACGGCACCAAGATAATTACCTAGGTGAAGTCTCCCGGTGGGCTGGGCACAGGTTAAAACCACCGGCTTGGTGGGCTTTTTTTCGGCTATTTCGCTCATTCCTCTGGAACCAGAGTGGCAAGTGGCGGTCATTTCTTCAAGCGGATTGGCAAATCGGTGACGCTTGCTTAACAGGTCTCTCCCGTCTACATCTACCCATCTCTCATTTATCTATGATTCTAGCCGAAACGACCGTCACTCCCATCGACTTTAAAGAAATCCTATTTAACTCTGGTGGCCTGCTTTCTCTCGCCTTTCTCATTGGTTGGCTAAGCAAACGCCTCTTCGGCTGGTTAGGCCAGAAACTCGATAAAAGCCCGATTGCTGAAGCCCTGATTACCGCCATCGGCAAATCCCTCCAAATCCTTATCCCCGCCTACACGATTTGGCTTCTACTCGACCATAATATTACCCATTTCCCAGCCTCCAAACAGAGCACCGTTGTCACATTCTACACCTTCCTGCTCTCGATTGCCCATACCTGTACTGTCTTTCAGTTAGTAGCCGTACCGATTGCTTGGGCACAAAAAATTGCCAATAGGACGGACAATAAACTCGATGACGTACTCATCCCTATGTTGGGGACGGTCATCAAAGTCGCAGTCATCCTCGTGGGATCGGTTAAAGCTATTTCGATTATCGACCCCGAAATTGCTAAATCCGTCCTCGCCCTCCTCGCCACTGGTGCCGTTGCCGTCGGTTTTGCTGCTCAAGATACAATCAAAAACGTCTTTGGTGCCGTCATGCTCATTATCGACCAACCCTTTACTCTTGGTGATTTGATTAATACGGGCACCCATGAAGGTCGTGTCGAAGCCCTCGGCTTACGCTCAACCACCATTGTGCTCAATGATGGACAGCGTCTGGCTATTCCCAATGGCGATTTAGCCAATCGCGCCATCGTTAATCTCACCCGCCGTGACTTCATTCGTGCACAAGATTCAATTCACCTCGCCGTCAACACCCCCGCAGAAAAAGTAGAAGAAGCCGTAAAGATTATCCGTGAACTACTCACTCACCATGAAGGGTTTGACCCCCGCCAGTCACCCCTCGTTCACGTCACCGAACTGAGCGATTGGTCGATTAGTATTCGCTTTATGTACTGGTATTTCCCCGCCGTCGCAGGCAAGCAACTGGAGTTTAACCAAAAATTGCTTCTCCAAATTTTTGCTCGTTTGAACAAAGCCGGCATTCCTCTCGCAGCTCAATCCACTCCACAAGCACTCTAATTTATGGCTCTCATTGAAGCACAGAACTTAAGGAAATCATACGGTTCAATCCAGGCCGTCCGCGGAATTTCCTTCCAAGTCGATCGCGGTGAAGTCGTTGGCTTTCTCGGACCCAATGGTGCGGGAAAATCAACCACGATGAAATTACTCACTGGCCACCTGCTCCCCGATTCGGGAAGCGCGAAGGTTGGAGGTTTCGATGTTACAGAAAGTCCCGTGGCCGCCAAAGCCCACCTCGGCTACTCGCCTGAAGGCGCTCCAGCGTACGGCGAAATGACTGTGCGCGAGTTCCTTCAATTTGCCGCCGAACTTCGCGGACTGCCTGAACCCAGCGTAAAAGTTCAGAATACTTTATCGCTCTGTCGTTTAACGGAAGTGGCCCAACAAACCATCGAGACCCTCTCTAAGGGCTACCGCATGCGGGTCGGCTTTGCACAAGCCGTTATTCATGACCCTGAAGTTTTAATCCTCGATGAACCCACCGACGGCCTCGACCCTAACCAAAAATTTGAGGTACGCCGTCTCCTTAAAGAAATGGCCGCTCGAAAAGCAGTCATTGTTTCTACTCACATCTTGGAAGAAATCGAAGAACTCTGCACTCGCGTTATCATCATCGCTCAAGGTGAAGTCCGCTGTGATGAATCGAAAGAGAAATTCCTCCAAAGAGGTTCCGACTTAAACCAAGTATTCCGTCAACTCACCGCTTAATGACCATGTCCTCCTCTACAACTTCAATATCCGCTCGCAAGACCATCGGAGCGGTTTTCCGACGTGAGTTTGCTGGCTATTTCCGTACGCCTCTCGCTTACGTATTTCTCGCCGTCTTCAATGCTTTTGCCATCTCCTTGGCTTTCTTTGTGGGCTACATTTATGAAGCAGGTGTCGCTAATTTAGATCGTTTCTTTCTCTATCACCCATGGCTCTGGGCGTTTCTCGCTCCTGCCGCTGGTGCTCGACTCTGGGCGGAGGAACATCGCCAAGGCACGATTGAACTGCTCTTAACTTGGCCTGTCACGGTATGGCAAACTGCTCTCGGTAAATTCCTCGCTGGCTGGGCTTTTTTAGCCTGTGCACTTCTCATCACCACACCCATCGCATTCACGATTGGCTATCTCGGCGACCCCGATGTCGGCGTTATTATCTCTGGCTACATCGGCTCGCTCCTTTGTGCGGGAGCATGCTTAGGCATCGCTACAATCGCTTCGGCATTAACCCGTAGCCAAGTCATCGCTTTCGTTGTCGGTTTTCTGGCCTGCTTTATTCTCGTGATTGTGGGGTATGGAGTTTTCGACGAACTACTGGCTGGCATCCTTTCTCCTGGTGCCATTGAAGAAGTCCGCCGTCTCGGACTCTGGCGTAATCTCGAACCGTTCACGCTAGGACTGATCGACCTGCGTCCCTGCGCTTATTTCCTCACTCTCTCTTTTGCTGGACTAGGTCTCAGCACTCTCATCATCGAACGCCGATAATTTCTAGCCATGTCTCGCGCCCAAGCCCTTCTCGCCACCTTAGCAGTTCTTGCTCTTGGTTTTTTTGTTAACCTCATTTTCAGTGCGACTTCGGCACAAATCGACCTCACCGAGGATCGCACTTTCACCCTCTCTACTGGTTCGAAAAACATTATCAGCAAACTGGATGAGCCTGTTACCCTCGAACTTTATGTCAGCCGCTCCGACGTCAAATTACGTCCTTATCTAGAAAGTTACTCTCGCCGCGTTGAAGCTCTCTTGCAGCAGTACGTCGCTTCGTCTCAAGGCAAAATTAAATTAATCATCACTGATCCTAAGCCTGACACCAAAGAGGAACAACGGGCCAACCACTACTCTCTATCAGGGATTAATACACCCAACGGAACTGCTTACCTTGGTTTAACCGCTCAACAGGCCAATACAGTTAAATCCATCAACTTGCTCGATCCTTCACGCGAAAAGTTTTTGGAGTACGATATTTCCAAACTCATCGCCAATACCTCGCGCTTAGAGAAACCAAAACTGACTCTCATTAGTACGCTCGCGATTGCCAATAATCTGCCACAAGGACCACAACAACAACCTGGCCCGGCGGATGTTCTGCTCGGCGAATTAGCTCAAACCTACGAAGTTGTGACCTTGAGTAATCAAGCGACGGAACTCCCGAAAGACACACGCGTCGTTATGCTCATTCACCCACACCACCTCTCTGATAAATTAGCCTATGAGGTTGATCAATTCTTGATGAATGGGGGCAACTTGTTTGTGGCGATGGATCCCCTCTCTCGCTTGCAAAAGTATCAACAAGGCGCTGGACCTTTCAGTGTGGTGCCAGCGGCCGCCGGAGCTTCTAGCGACCCTGCTCTGCTCCGAGTTTGGGGCGTCAATGTTGAGACCAGCAATGTCGCGGCTGATTTAGAAAAATGTGTTAATATCCGCGGTTCACGCGGACAGCCCATTCAATACCCTGCAGCCTTCTCCGTCGGACCCGAAGGATTAGCCGCCGATTCCCCACTCACAGCTGATTTAAGCGAAATTGCTTTTATGGAAGCTGGCGAAATCTCGCTCACCGAAGAGGCTCGCGATCGATTAAAACTAACACCGCTCATTTTCCTCAAAGGTAATAACACTGGATCAGTCAGCACAGCTGTAGCCAATGCTGGCCCTTTTGAGCGCGTAGCACCAGAGACAAAACCCGACACCCGACGACGCATTTTAGCTGCCGATGTTACGGGTAATTTCACCTCGGCATTTGCCGCTGGGGCTCCCGCAGGCATCACGAACACTCATCACCTAAAATCATCCATTAAACCAGGCCGCATCTTAGTCGTGGGCGATTCCGACTTTTTGGTCGACCCCTTCACCGTACGTCAACGCGAACTAAACGGCCAATCGGTTTTCGAAGAAATTAACGATAATCTAAAATTCGTTCTCAGCAGTCTCGAAACCTTAGGTGGCCACAATGAACTCGTGACTCTTCGCGCCAAAGGCTCTTCACTGCGCCCCTTCAAAGTCGTGGTTGGTTTAGAGCGCGAAGCCCAACGTCGCTATCAAAGCAAATTGGATGCGATTGAAAAGAGCCTCGAAGAAACCAATAATCGCATCAACGAAATCTCGCGACGCTCTGGAGCGGCCAATGCCAAAACGCTCGTTATCACTCCAGAAGTACAAAAGGAAATCGACCAGTTCCAAAAACAAGCCGAGAAACTGGTTGAAGAACGTCGTGCCATTCGCCGCGGATTAAGTGAAGAGGTTAACACCCTCGGTCGTTGGCTACAAATCCTTAACCTCCTCATCGGCCCTGCCCTCGCAGGATTGGCCGGATTCATCTATCATCTCGTCCGTCGTCGCCCTCAAGTCTCTTAATCATGCGCCATAAAACGCTTCTCCTCAGCACTCTTGTCGTGGGCATTGTTGCCCTGATTCTCCTGCAATTAAAGTCGTCATCTCCTGCTCCAGCTCCAACAAAGACAGCCTTGATTCCTGCTGATGTTTTAAGCCATGCACAGCGACTAGAAATCAAAGCTAATAATAAGTCAGCGACGATAGAAAAAAATCCCGCTGGCGAATGGACGGTTAAAGAAAAGTTTGGCCTGCCAGCCGATGTCGAAAATCGTCTCCGCCCGCTCATTCAATCTTTACAAAATGCTGAAAACTTAGGCGTTCTAACCACGAACCCTAAACGTCTCGGTAAATTAGGACTAGAAGACAGCACCCTAACTCTCATTTCCAACGAAGGAAAACCCTTCGTCCTCGAAATCGGAAAAACAACTGACGATGGCGTGGGATCAGCTATTCGCCTCCAAGGCGAGAACGTCGCTCTGCGCTCCAACTTTACTGGTTATCTCGAATCAGACCCCTCCTCATGGATTAATCCGCTTTTATATAGCCGCAACGACCTCGAAATTAAATCGCTTACTTTTATTTTGAGCGATGGTCAGGCGACTTTCACTCGTACGGAACCGAAAGTGCCATTTAAAGGGAAAGAGGCGATGTTACTCGAAGACCTCTCGCGCACACTATCCTCTCTTCGAATTAGCGACGCCGTCGAAAAAAATAATCCCGAAGCCCAAACTGCCTTTAAACAATCGCGTGAAGTGAAAATCGAATTCTGGGATGGCACCATTATCCATACGATTTGGGGAACCATCGAGCCTCCCGACAAAAATCAACTCCCGAAAGTTTTCGTTCGTGCCACCCACTCAATTGCCAACCACCCGTTAAATCAATTAAATGAAAAAGCGGACTTTATCAGTGCTTCATGGGTAGCTGATCAAATCCCAACCTCCTTGGCTGACCTTAAAAAGCGTTCAGAGCCACCCCCCGAACCATCGGCTCCCACCGAACTCGAAGCCGTTCCGTTACAAAAATAACCCCATTAACAGGAATTTGTTGAAAAGCCCTTGCGTCATTGACCAAGGGCTTTTTTGTGATGTGACCGTTATGGCTGCTGAATCCCAAAGTCTTCAAACCTACTTGCCCGTTCTTGTGCAAGTCGTTCTCGGACTCTCCATCCCTGCAATCGTTTTAATCGCCAGTCACGTGTTTGGCCAACGCGCCAAAGGTAATTACATCAAAGATAAGGCTTACGAATGCGGATTGCCTGCGGAGGGTAAAGTTCACCCACGCTTCGCAGTTAAATTTTATGTCACGGCGATGCTCTTTATTCTCTTTGATATCGAAGTCGTCTTTCTCGTTCCCTGGGCTTTAGTTTATCGCGAATTTTTAGCAGCAGGAATTGCCATCACCGCAGCCACGGCAGTTTTCCTCGCAACACTGATCATTGGCTTGGCCTATGAAGTGAAGCGCGGAGCTTTAGAGTGGGATCGCTAGGGCGTCCCACTCTTCACTCGCTGGTTTAACCATTAAGGGGCGCAGATTCCGCAACCGGCGGGAAGGTTTTGGAAAAAATCCGTCCCTTTATCGTCCACCAAAATAAAAGCAGGGAAATCAACCACCTCGATTTTCCAGACCGATTCCATACCCAGCTCAGGATAATCAATCACTTCCACTTTTCGGATATTTTCCTGGGCAAGAATGGCAGCGGGACCTCCAATCGAACCTAAATAAAACCCGCCATATTTCTTACAGGAATCGGTTACAGCCTGACCGCGATTGCCTTTCGCAATCATAATCATCGAGCCACCATTCTTTTGGAAAAGTTCAACATAACTATCCATGCGACCTGCCGTGGTTGGTCCAAAAGAACCCGAGGCCATGCCGACAGGGGTTTTGGCCGGACCAGCATAATAGACTGGGTGATTTTTAAAGTAATCAGGCAACCCTTCACCTCGTTCCAAACGCTCACGTAATTTTGCGTGAGCAATATCGCGCGCAACGACCAAAGTACCCGTCAAAGCCAAACGCGTCGTGACAGGATATTTTGAAAGCTCCGCAAGAATATCCTTCATCGGGCGATTTAAATCCACTCGTACAACCTTCGAGGTATCTTGGTGGCGACGCTGAGCTTCTGGGATAAATTTCCCTGGATTTTCTTCTAATTGTTCAATCCAAATTCCGTTCCGATCGATACGCGCTTTAGCATTTCGATCGGCCGAGCAAGAAACAGCCATCCCAATCGGACAAGAGGCACCGTGACGAGGCAAACGGATGACACGCACATCGAGAGCAAACCATTTGCCACCAAACTGAGCACCAATGCCGAGTTGATGAGCCGCCTTCAATAATTCGGCTTCTAAAGCAGTATCGCGAAACGCTTGCCCGTGTTCATTGCCTTTGGTTGGCAGAGCATCGTAGTAGTGTGTTGAAGCCAACTTTACGGCCTTCATCGTCGCCTCCGCGGAAGTACCGCCAACCACAATCGCCAAGTGATAAGGAGGACATGCCGCTGTGCCGAGACCCTTCATTTTCTCAATTAAAAAGGCAGGCAAAGACTTGGGATTGAGTACGGCTTTTGTTTCTTGGAATAAGAGACACTTATTGGCCGAACCTCCGCCTTTTGCGACAAAGAGGAATTCATACTTCATTCCATCCGCTGCTGCGATATCGATTTGGGCAGGCAAATTCGTCCCGGTGTTTTTTTCCGTATAAAGATCAACGGGAGCCAACTGCGAATAGCGTAAATTATTTTGTGCGTAAGCTTGATAAACTCCCAACGAAAGTGCCGCAGCATCCTCTCCGCCCGTCCAAACTTGCTGTCCTTTCTTCGCGGTGAGGGCAGCCGTACCTGTATCTTGGCAAAATGGTAAAACCCCCTTGGCTGCAACTTCGGCATTACGCAACATCGCTAAAGCCACCGTGCGATCATTGTCGCTCGCTTCGGGGTCAGACAAAATTGCAGCCACTTGTTGTAAGTGTTCCGTGCGCAGATAAAAATTTATATCGTGAAAAGCCTGATTGGCTAAGAGCGTTAATCCTTCAGGAGCTACTTTGAGAATAGGCTTCCCCTCGAATTCAGCAACCGAGACATGGTCACGCGTTAACAAACGATAATTTGTTTTGTCCTCTCCCAAGGGAAAAGGTTCTTGGTAATGAAATGATGAGGCCATCCGTTTTGATTTAAGAGTTACCCACCCCAGCCGCAAATGGAAAGAAAGGATTATGAGTTAACCAAAGTCGCTTTCTCACCTAAAACGATTGGGCCGAGGTCGCTAGACAGTATCGCACCTGAGGTGAGTTCGGCGGAGACAAGGGCTAATCCATGATGAGCGGAAGCCGATCGCACAACGCCAACCACCTTATGATCGATGAGATTTTTTAATTCTAAACCCGTTTTTAAAGAAACCTTTGCCTCTGCGGCAGAGACGCGTCGTAAAGTGCGCCGAAGTGTTCCCATGGCATGAATGCGCGCCATCACCTCCTGCCCACAATAACATCCTTTCTGATAACTCACCCAAGCCTCCAAACCACACTCTTGGGGGAACTCTTGCTCGCCACAATCCTGAGGAACGGAAGGCACACCAGCTAGGACACGACTTTGCTCTAATAGACCTTCTTCTGCTTGAGGCCATGGCGGGACAAAATCGAGCGGCGCTAATAGTTCCCAATTTTTTTCTCCACAGCGATGCGAAGGGAATAGCAAACAGGAAGCGTCAGCCTCTGGCTGGCCTTGACCCCAAACCACACCACGTTGCCATAGCAAAGTCTCGTCGATAACCTGAACATCATCAGCAATCAGGTTGGCCGTAATC
>RFOO01000181.1 GCA_009926645.1 bacterium
ATCCACAGTAAATACCGCGGACAATGTCTGGGTTCTTTTTAGCGCCGCTTTGGTCTTAATGATGTGCATACCAGGACTCTTTCTTTTCTACGGAGGTCTCGTCCGTACTAAAAATGTCCTATCGATTGCTGCTCAATGTATTTTCCTGACGGCTTTAGGGTTAATCTTATGGTGGGCAGTTGGGTATAGTTTGGTTTTTGGAAAATCGTTACATGGATCCTTACTCGGACATCTATTGGGTGGAACAGAACACTTCGGGTTTGCTGGTCTCGATTTTTCGCCAAGCCCCTATGACGGGCGCATTTCATCTACGACTTTCGCCCTTTTCCAGGCGATGTTTGCTTCCATCACTCCTGCTTTAATCATTGGCGCAGTCGCAGAACGAATGAAGTTCTCAGCCGTCATCATTTTTTCAGCGCTTTGGACGTTATTCGTTTATTATCCGATTGCACACGCTGTCTGGGGATTAACGGGCGATTTCTCTGGCCTAGCCAATGCACAATCGACTTTTAAAGCTGCCGATTTCGCAGGCGGAATCGTCGTGCACATGACCTCGGGTTGGTCGGCCTTACTTCTTTGTGTAATTGTAGGACCGCGGAATGGTTTCGGCAAAAGACCGCTCACCCCTCACAGTATGGTTCTATGTGTATTAGGAACGGGTCTCCTCTGGGTTGGGTGGTATGGATTTAATGCGGGCTCTGCTTTGGCCGCAGACGCTGTAGCCATTCAAGCTTTCACGACAACGACTTTGGCGGCAGCAAGTGCTACAATCGTTTGGGCCCTCATCGAAAAATTACACCGCGGGAAAATTTCAGTCTTGGGATTATGTTCGGGATCTATCGCTGGACTAGCTACCATCACTAACGCCGCAGGATTTGTCAGTGCGAACTCAGCATTTCTTATTGGTCTTTTAGCTGGTTCGATTTCTTACTGGGCCTGCTCAGTGCTTAAAGGAAAGATGGGGTACGATGATGCCCTAGATACTTTTGGTGTTCATGGTGTCGGAGGTACTATTGGCGCCTTAGCCACCGCATTACTGATGTCTCCAGAAATTCATTCAACTGGCGGGTCACTCTTAAATAAAGGACTAATAAAAGGGCAGATTCTGGCCATGATTCTTTGCATCGCTATTTCTCTCATAATGACTTGGCTTATCGCTACACTCGTTGAAAAGACGATTGGGCTACGTCCCACCGAGGAGCAGGAAGCACAAGGATTAGACATTTCCGACCACGGGGAAGAGGGCTATCAGCAGAATTAAGAGGTTATTTTAACTAAAAAATAGGTTCGGCTGGTTAAAATTTTGGGGCTAAATTGCCCCTTTAAGGGCGATTTGTCTGAAAAAAAGCACCTCTATAAACCGTTCGAGTCTATTTTTAATCAAAATAGACTGTCCATTAAGGACTACCCTCCTTGGCACGGGCGTTGCGAAAGAGTCGATGCCATGAACTCCCTGTTACGAACATTAACCATAGTCGCTCTCGCAACGATTCCATACCTGGCATCGGCCGCCGAGAACACCGCAGCTCCTGCTGCACCCGCCGCTCCTGCTCCTGCAGTGGCTCCGGCTTCCACAACACCCCCTGCGCCATCGGGTCCATCCCTTGAACAACGAGTGGCTGGCTTAGAGGCCTATCTGGGCAATGGTGATCCAACCGCACCTCTTAAGGATGCATCGGGTGCTATTCCTAATGGTCTGACGACAGCCGCGGCGAGCACCTCAGGTCCAGGTCATAACGGGTTCATGATGATCTGCGCTGCACTGGTCTTATTCATGACTCTCCCTGGACTCTTCCTCTTCTACGGAGGTCTCGTACGTAGCAAAAACGTGCTTTCCGTAGTTGCACAATGCTTCGGTTTAGCTGGCTTAGTCACCATTCTCTGGTGGGCGGTTGGCTACTCCTTAGTCTTCGGTAAAAGTTTTTCTGGTTCGACCTTAGGTATCATCTTCGGAGGTAGTGAATACTTTTTCCTCAACGGTGTAAGCTCTGCACCGAACACCGATTACGCCTACTGGACTTCGCAAAACGTCTTTTCGATGTATCAGCTCATGTTCGCAATCATCACCCCAGCTCTGATTGTAGGTGCAATCGCTGAACGTATGAAATTCTCGGCGCTGGCTCTTTTCATGACCGCTTGGATGTTCCTCGTTTACTTCCCTATGGCTCACGCCATCTGGGGAATTACGGGCGAAATGAATGGTGTTTGGAATTCGGCTGCCCACATCAAGGCGATTGACTTCGCTGGTGGTACAGTCGTTCACATGACCTCGGGATGGTCGGCCTTAATTCTCTGCCTTATCCTCGGTCCTCGGGTTGGTTTTGGTAAAAAGTCCATGGCTCCCCACAGCATGGTTCTCTGTGCTGTTGGTACAGGAATGCTTTGGGTAGGCTGGTATGGATTTAATGCTGGATCGGCACTCGCTGCTGATGGAGTCGCCGCTCAAGCCTTCATGACTACGACACTCGCTGCTGCAGTAGCCGCCTTCACCTGGGCTGCACTTGAATGGATTCTCCGTAAACACGCGAGTGTTCTGGGCTTCTGCTCGGGTGCCGTCGCTGGTCTCGTGGTAATCACTCCTGCAACTGGTTTCGTCACCGCAGGCGGTGCAGTCCTAATCGGCGTTTTAGCTGGCGTCGTTCCTTTCCTCGCCGTGGTTTACCTTAAATCTAAGTTAGGTTATGATGACGCCTTAGATACTTTCGGCGTTCACGCTGTCGGTGGAACCTTGGGAGCAGTCCTCACTGGTGTTCTTGCAACGATTGACGCCAACCCCAACCTAGCCACCAACCTTAAAGACGTGGTCGGCAAAACCCTCGTCAATGAACAATTCAAAGCAATTGGCGTAACCCTTATCCTCTCCATCGTAGCAACCGTGATTATCGCCTATG
>RFOO01000182.1 GCA_009926645.1 bacterium
CCTTGGTTCATGAAAATCACTGGTCGACCCAAGCCCCACTTAGGCATCAAATTAACCGAAGAACACCAACAAACAAAACTACAAGCCATCCAATGCCACGAAACACAGATGGCCTTGAGTCGAAAGCGCTTTTGTAACTTTGCCACCGCCATTGAACCCTTTAATTTTTATACGTAAATGAACAGCCTACTCCACTCGACACGATTTCAGGCCTTAGTCTTAAGCGTCTTCGTCTTCCTACTCTTTTGGTGGCGAATTGGTAGCCTTCCTCTCATCGATCCCGATGAACCTTTCTACGCTCTAACCACTCGTGAAATGGTCGAAAGCGGCGACTGGGTTACGCCTCGCATTTTCGGCGAACCACAGTTCGAAAAACCTATCCTCTTCTATTGGCAAACTTGCCTTTCACAAAAGCTATTCGGCGAAAGTCCTTTTGCTTCACGTCTTCCCGTTGCCCTCGCTGCTTCGCTCGTCGTCTTTCTCACCTGGCAAATTGGTCGAACTCTCCTTTCCCCTCTGGCAGGTTTCTTGTCGGCTATCGTTTTAGCCACGAGCACTCTCTTTGTGGTTATGTCCCGTATTATGCTGACGGACATTTCACACACGTTCTTTATTTCCCTAAGCATGTTCTGCCTGTGGCGGGCCTTTCATGACGAAGATCGGCGTTTAAAATGGCTAATTGGCCTGACCGTTGCCTCCGCCTTGGCAATGCTCACCAAAGGACCACAAGGACTCGCCTTTGTCTTTATGGCAGGGCTGTCTTATTCATGGCTAACGAAACGGAAAAGTCCATGGAGCCTAAAAAACCTAGCCATCTGCGTCCCCCTTTGGATGGTCATCGCTTTACCCTGGTTTTTAGCGATGTTTATGCTTCATCAAAGTGGACCTACCTCGCCCCAAACTGGCTGGGCTTACTATTGGGACACTTTCTTTGTCCATGAAAACTGGGATCGGTTATTTAATGCTGAACACCAGGGCAACAATACATGGTACTACTATTTAGAAATGCTCATTGGTGGCACCCTGCCTTGGATTCCGCTAACGCTCTGTGCACTAGGGGAGACTGCACGATCGGGATTAAATAAAATACGCGAGTCAACAGGCCTACTCTTCGTTCTCTGCTGGCTACTCCCGAGCTACCTCTTCATGAATTTAGCTCAGAGTAAATTACCCAGTTATATTTTCTTTTTATTAGTTCCACTCTCGCTCGTTGCTGGAAAAACCTTAGCTCGTTGGGTCACTGAAGGTTTTGGTCCCAAAGAACGATGGGTTGTTATCACTTTCACCCTCATCCAAGCGATTTTACTTCTTGGTTATGTGCCCTTTTACTACGAAAACGCTCGTCCATACATCCCTCAATTGATGGCGCTTGGATTACCGCTAGCACTGGCGGGCATTCTGGCACTGCGACGTTCTGTTTTGGGTTGGGTGTGCACCGCCTCCGTTTTCAACATGGTCGTTATCTTTATCGCTTTCTTCTGGATTGAGAAGGAATTAGAAGCCGCCGTCTGTAGTAAGGAAATTTCCCAAATGGCTAAATCCTTGCGCCGGCCTAATGAAACTCTCATCAGCTCCAGCTTCTTAGGTCGCACCACAAATTATTATTTTAAGGAAAAACCTGCAGCCATTTTCGTGCCCGCGGCCCACAACCTTGATGGCAAACGCAAAGAAAACTTCCGTCCCTTCTATCCTTTTTATTCCTATCAAGCTCTGCAGCAGGTAACGGTGGAAAAAGGTCTTGCCGAATTCGTCGACAAACACGGCACTGTTCTCTGCATCGCTGAAAAAAGTGATTTTGCCCGATTAAATCAGGCCGAAACATCCTCCGTTCGTGGTCGATGCGAACTCCTTGGCACCACGGGAGATAAACCAGGACGAAGCATTTTCCGCATCTACGCCAAAGACCGCGTTCCGCAGGCTAATCAATCAAACGCGCCACAATAGTTTGAAGAAACGAATGGTATCACGCACCGGACGAATTTTACTCACTTCGTCTCGATAAATCGTCTTCACTGGTACACTGCGTATTTTTCCCTTAGCTCGCGCAGTCAAAATGAGAACTTCGGTCTCGTAATCGTAGTGATCGCTTTTGGCCTGGAGCACGGCTGGATTGTCTACCGCCATCGCACGAAAACCACACTGTGAATCGGGAATAGACGTCCGGCAAATTCGACTAATTAACCAGGACATACTGGCATTCACTAATCTTCGCACGAGAGGCATGCCACGAGGATTCGAAAAGCGATTTCCTACCACCAGTGAAACAGCGTCCTCCTGCAATGCTTCTAAAAAAAGAGGAATTTGCTCAGGGTCATGCTGCCCATCTCCATCGAGAGTAATACCATGGGTATAACCCATCTCAGCTAATTTCGTAAAAGCGGTTTTAATCGCAGCACCCTTGCCTCGATTAACCTCGTGTCGCAAAACCAACGCTCCGGCCGATTGTGCCTGCGCTGAGGTATCGTCAGGCGAACAATCATCGACGACTAAAACCATTGGCAGATAAACTTTCACGGCCGAGACGACTTGGGCAATCTCCGCCCCCTCGCGAAAAGCGGGAATAACGGCAGCGACTCGGACTACGTTTGCCATAAAGCTCTTCGACTTAAAAGCGATGAAGCGTCAGCTGCGTTTATCGATAGCAACGTATTTACGCTCGGTTTGACCGGTGTAAATTTGACGTGGACGATGGATTTTTTGCTTCGGGTTCTCCGCGATTTCTTTCCAGTGCGAAATCCACCCTGGCATACGTCCAATCGCAAAGATAACGGTAAACATTTCCGAAGGAATCCCAATCGCCTTAAGAATGATTCCGCTATAGAAATCAACATTCGGATAGAGATTTCGCTGTTTGAAATAGGGGTCATTTAAGGCCGCCT
>RFOO01000183.1 GCA_009926645.1 bacterium
CCACAGGGGTTGGTGTGTTTGAGGATAGCCAGGGTGGGGCGTTCGAATTCCCCAATCAGGTAAGTGGCTGCCGTGATATCTAAAATATTATTATAACTGAGCTCTTTGCCTTGGAGTTGATCGAAGGCTTCGTGGAAGGATCCGTAAAGCGCCGCTTGTTGGTGGGGGTTTTCGCCGTAGCGTAAACGTTGGGCCAGAGGAAGGGTGGTCGTAAAACGGGCGGGTAGTCCCAAGACATTACCCAGGCCAGGCTGGGCTTGAGATTCTAAATAATTCGCAATTGCGGCATCGTACGCCGAAGTGCGTTGGAAAACTTTGAGGGCAAGTTCGCGACGTAATTCGGTAAGTGCGCTCGCATTACCCATAGCCTCGAGGACGCGTGGGTAATCAGCGGGGTCGGTAATCACGGAAACCGAGGCATGATTTTTCGCGGCACTGCGCAACATGGAGGGACCGCCAATATCGATATTCTCAATGGCGTCTTCGAACTGACAGCCAGGTTTAGCGACAGTGGATTCAAAGGGATAAAGATTTACCACAACGAGGTCGATGAGTTCGATGCCATGTTTTTTGGCTTCATTGAGGTGTTCTTCCGCATCGCGTCGGCAAAGTAATCCGCCGTGTACTTTAGGATGCAAAGTCTTCACTCGGCCTTCCATGATTTCAGGGAAGCCCGTGTGGTCGCTGACATCGGTTACGGGTAGCCCAGCCTCGCGTAGCATTTTTGAAGTTCCTCCAGTCGAGAGGAGTTTGTAGCCGTGGTTTTTTACCAAAGCTTGGGCGAAGGGAAGTAGGCCAGTTTTATCGCTGACCGAAAGAAGGGCGAGAGGCATAAAAGAATGGCAATGGGGTATGCTTAGCGCATTTCCCCTCCTTATTTTGTTATGTCGACCGCTCTTCTGTTCTCAGGCCAAGGCGCCCAAGTTGTTGGAATGGGTAAGTCTCTTTACGAGGGCTCGCCCACGGCTCGCGATCTCTATGACCGTGCCGCCAAAGTACTGCCTTTTGACCTCCGCAAAGCCTGTTTCGAGGGCCCCACGGAATTGCTGACTGAGACCCGAGTCTGCCAGCCAGCCCTTTACGTTCAAGGTTACGCCATCGCCCAAATTTTACGTGAACGCGGTAAACTCAACGACCTTAAGGCCTGTTTGGGCCTCTCGCTTGGGGAATTAACAGCCTATGCCGTGGCGGGAGTGTGGGATTTTGAAACGGGACTAAAAATTGTCGCCGAGCGTGGTCGATTGATGCAGATGGCTTGCGACCAGACCAAAGGAGCCATGGCCGCGGTTATCGGCGGTTCACGCGAAGACATTTTTAAACTTTGCGCTGCTTTCGACGTCGATGCCGCTAATTTCAATTGTCCTGGCCAAGTCGTTATCTCAGGCGAATCCGAAAAAATTACCCAAGCCGTCGCTCGGGCAAAAGAGTTCGGTCCGTTTAAATTAGTTAAACCACTCGTCGTCGCAGGAGCCTATCACAGCCGACTGATGGAGCCTGCTCGCCAAGCATTCGAAGCTTTCCTGCAAAGCATTCCTTTCCAACGTCCCCAAGTCACGGTCTATTCGAACACCACAGGTGGCACGCTCTCGGAGCCCAATGACTTGCGTGCGGCTTTGGTTAAGCAGGTTGTTTCCTCGGTGCTATGGGAGGATGATTGTAAAGCCGCAGCTGAATCGGGCATCACGCAGTTTTATGAATGTGGTCCGGGTGGCGCTTTGGCGGGAATGATGAAGCGGACTGCGCCCCAAGCACCGATTCTCTCCTTGCACGAACTGGCGGATATTCCTGCCTAACCACTCTTGCAGGCTAACGCTGGACAAGTCGCACTTTCAGCGTCCTATTAGAACCTTACACTTTACTCCTTCTCGTGTCTCTCGATCACATCCGTAATTTCTGTATCATTGCCCACGTCGATCACGGCAAGACGACGCTCTCTGACCGTTTGCTCGAGCATACAAAGACCATTGAGAAACGTCAGATGAAAGAGCAGTTGCTCGACGGAATGGATTTAGAGCGGGAAAAGGGAATTACGATTAAGTGCCACCCGGTGACCATGAATTACACGGCACCCGATGGTAAAAATTATCTCCTCAACCTAATCGATACCCCTGGACACGTCGACTTTGCTTACGAGGTATCGCGTTCGCTAGCCGCCTGTGAAGGGGCTCTCTTGCTCATCGATGCCTCCCAAGGAGTCGAAGCACAAACCGTCGCTAATGCCACCTTGGCGATGCACCAAGGATTAGAAATCGTGCCCGTCATTAATAAGGTCGACTTGCCCAGTGCCCGTCCTGAAGAGGCTCGTCGACAAGTCGAAGACATCCTTACCATCCCTGCACAAGACGCTGTTTTAGCCTCAGGGAAATCAGGTATTGGTATCGATGATATTTTTGCGGCGATTGTTAAACGCGTGCCAGCACCACGTTGGTCAGATTACCCTCAATCTCGCGCTCTGGTTTTCGATTCACTGTTCGATTCCTATAAAGGTGTCATCAGTTACGTGCGTGTATTCTCCGGAACTTTTAAGCCAGGGCAAACCATCGAGTTAATGTCGAATGGCGTTCGTTCAGTGATTAAAGAAGTCGGCATCTTCTCTCCAAAGATGAAGCCCCAAGACGAACTTGGCCCAGGTTCAGTCGGCTACATCGTTATCAACATTCGTGAGGTCGCAGACGCCAAGGTAGGGGATACGATTACGCTCGCTTCTGATCCTGCGAAAGAACCTGTACCTGGCTTTAAGGAAGTTCGCCCAATGGTCTTCAGCGGTATCTATCCTTTGGATACAGCTGATTATGAAAAATTAAAAACCTCACTAGCGAAACTCGCAATTAATGACTCGGCTCTGACTTATACGGCCGAAAGTTCAACGGC
>RFOO01000184.1 GCA_009926645.1 bacterium
TAATGAAGCCCAAAGGGGTCGATTGCAAAAAACCCTCTTGTAAAATTTGCCCGTAGGCCATCACCACGCCCAAATCGACTTGGAGATTTTTTAAAGCCAAAGCATCATTTTCCGTCAGACGTTCAGGTTGTAACAAAACCAAACCAGTCTGCTTAGCCCAAGCCGCGATGGGATTGGATCTTATTTCTTGCCCCCGTCCTGCAGGGCGGTCGGGTTGCGAGTATACCGCAATAATTTCAACGCCAGGCATTTTCGCAATCGCTTCAAAAACGGGCAAAGCGATTTCATCTGACCCCAGTAAGACCAAACGATGTCGGCGAGGTTCAGCCATAGCCGGGAAAATTATTTACGTGCTTGGCGAGCCGCACGGCCCTTCAAGGAACGCGGTTTATCCCAACGAGAAAATGAGGTGCGGGAGGGTTTAGTATTTTTCTTTCCTACCTTGCTTTTACCGATTCGAGGTTGGCTCGAGGAATTTTTTTTCACCCGAGTTTTAACACCATCCAAATGTGCGTTGGTACCATCCGGACGAGTGCCTGGAGGTGCAAAATACTTTCTTCCTTCTTGTTTCGGCTTGCCGACGATATCAAGAAAAACGGGCACACCTGAAAGGTCAAAATTCTCGTGCACGCCTTTGACTAGATAACGCTGATAAGCCTCTTCTAATCGCTCCTCTGAATTACAGAAAAGTCGAAAACGAACTGGGCGTTGCGAGGTCTGAGTGACATAGTAACACTTAAAACGTCTACCCGAAACCATGCGTGGAGGGCGTTTAATCATGAGATCTTGAATAACCCGGTTAATCTTTCCCGTGGAAATCGTCGCCCCTGCCCGTTGATAAACGCCTTCCGCTGCATCGAGTAAGTCTTCCGTACGTAAACCCGTTTTAGCCGAAACAAAGCAAAGTGGAGGTTCAGGTAAGAAAAAGAGTTCACGGCGAACCGCGTTACGGAATTTCGATCGAAACTCCTCTTCATCTTCATAACCCGATAAGGCCTCTTGACGAAAAGCGTCTTTAGCCAAGTCCCATTTATTAATCACCAAAACAATACCGCAGCCGATGAGAGCGAGTTCACCCGCGAGTTGCTTATCCACACGCGTGACACCTTGCTGGGCATCGAGAACTAAAAAAACAACATCGGTGTCGGCCAAAATTTCCTCCGCACGAATCTGAGAAAAGAAATCGAGCGTATCGCGTTTATTCGCGGTGCGCCGTCCAGCCGTATCGACCAAGGCAAATTCAGTTTTGGATCCGTCGGATTTTTTTCGTATTAAACGCGAGCGAACTGGATCACGGGTTGTACCAGCGACTTCGCTGACAATTAAGCGAGAACCCCCCAGTAGACGATTACCGAGAGAACTTTTGCCCACATTGGGCCGACCCGCCAAGGCCAGTCGAATCGGATGCGAACCCGCTGGAGCTTCATTCTGTGGAGCTGGTCCAATCTTTTGGAGAATCCATTTTTTTAACTCTGAAATACCACGGCCATGCTCGGCGGAGATTAATAACGGGTCGCCAAATCCCAAATCATAGAACTCACCGACTCGACCATCTCTGTCTTCGGTGTCGGCTTTATTAGCCACCACGACTACTTTTTTTCCGGCCTGACGGAGTTTTGATGCCACATCTAAATCCAATGGAGTACACCCTTCGTGCGCATCGACGACCAGTAAAACGAGGCTGGCTGCGGCCAACGCAAAATCCACCTGCTCTTCGACGGCTGTTGCCACGACTTGAGGAGTCAGTTCAGCTTTATATAAACCGATACCACCCGTATCCATCAAAGTGTATCGACCCTCGGTAACCTCTGCCGTAATTAAATCACGCGTGACTCCTGGTTGATCGTGTACAATCGAGATACGACGACCGACCAGTCGATTAAAGAGACGACTCTTTCCTACATTCGGACGGCCCACAATGGCAACTGAGCGAGAGATTTCGGTGTTCCGTTCCATGAGTGTAGTGTGCTGGGCGAGATGCCCCAAGAGCAAGCCAAGAGCCTAGGGGCGATGAGGCAAACGATCGACGAAACGAGCAATACGCTCACAAGCTTCGTGAATCCGCTCGTAACTCGTCGAAAATGAAGCACGACAGAATCCTGCACCCGCTTCGCCAAAAGCGGTACCTGGAACCATCGCAACTTTTTGTGCCTCGAGTAATTTTGAAGCAAAAGTCATCGAATCGAAACCTGTGCTCGTAATATTAGGAAAGGCATAAAACGCTCCGCGTGGTGAATGACATTTTAGCCCCAGTTCATTAAAACGACGGACGATAAAATCACGACGCTCGCGGTATTTATCACGCATTTGCAACATGGAGTCGCGACCATTTCGCAAAGCTTCCACGGCGGCTTCTTGGCTGATAATCGAGGCACACATAATGCCATACTGGTGCACCTTAAGCATACCATCAATGACGGCAGCTGGCCCACAAGCATAGCCAATACGAAAACCGGTCATGGCAAAGGCTTTGGAAAAACCATGAAGAAAAACCGTACGTTCACGCATTCCAGGCAAAGAAGCGATGGACACATGGCTCCCTTCGAAAGTAAGTTCCGAATAAATTTCATCGGAGGCAACGAGCAGATCTTTCTCGATCGCAAATTTTGCAATCTCCTCGAGTTTCTGGCGATCCGCTGTTCCACCCGTTGGATTGGTGGGGAAATTTAAAATCAAGACCTTACAACCAGGCTGCCAGGCCGCACGCAAAGCAGCAGGATTGAGCGCAAACTGATCTTGGGAAGTGGTGCGAACAGGAACTGGAATAGCGTGGCACAGCTTCACGCTCGGTGCATAGGAAACATAGCAAGGCTCATGGTAGAGAACCTTATCTCC
>RFOO01000185.1 GCA_009926645.1 bacterium
TCAGCCCCTTCCGCAACCAGTGCGGCAGCATGGGCTAAAAAGTTATCTTGATCGACTTCACCTTCGGGTGTGCGTGGAACAGAAAGAGCAACGCCGACGCGCAAACGAAAATCGCTGTCTCGCGTCGGACGCACATGTGCCCGTGATTCTTCAGAAATACGCTCAATATCACTCAGGGTAAATAATCCCCGTAAACGATTTTTCGCATCCACCACCAAGAGTTTATTTTGCCCAACATTTTCGGCAAAAAGTTTATCGGCTCGAGCAATCGGATCTTTCCCTAAATCTTTTTCAAAGACCGCAAACACTTTATCTCGCGGAATCATTACCTCGACTACTTTGCGACTTCCATGGCGTTCTTTGACCGCACTACCAGGAAGTAAGCCCGCCAAAGTGTTGTCGCGATTAACGACCGGGAAAGTGCTAAAAGCTAATCCCTCCGTTTCAATACGCTGTAAAACTTCTGCAATCGAATGCTCGGGAGACACCACGGCAGGATCACCAATCATCCCATGAATATGATTTTTCACTCTTCGCACCTCAGCAATCTGCTCCGTTGGCTTCATGTTATAGTGCAACAGCCCAAGTCCGCCGTTGAGTGCCAGTGCAATAGCCATGCGATGCTCGGTGACTGTATCCATGTCGGATGAGACAATGGGCAGAGACAATCCGAGATTATCCGAAAGCGAAGTGTCGAGGCGCGTCATTCGTGGCAGAATCTCCGAATAACGCGTCGCCAAGGACACATCATCGTAGGTCAGGCCCAACCCTGCATTCGCCAGAAAAAATTTATCGGCGTTGAGGTAAAAGCGTTCATCGAGGGAAACGCGGCCCTTGTTTTTGGAGGAGGCCATAGGAGGTCGGTTTCCCCAAAGGGTGTTAGGGTCTGAAAGCGATGGTGGCAATTTGTTTTTGCGACTTAAGCTCGTTTGCTGAATCTTAAGCCTATGGACGAAGGTAAAATCGAGTTTTTGCGGGTAAACCGCCACTTTCGTAACCCAATGGTAACGGGACAAGGAACGGCTTTATCCATCGATCGCCTGCTCCTGCGTTGTTATCTTAAAGGAAAGTGGGGTTATGGCGAAATAGCCCCTTGGCCTGGATTTAATACTGAATCCATCGATGAGGCGATTCGCGCCATCGAGCAATCATCTCATCGCTACTCAACGTTACTCGAGATTCTGCATGATTCTCCTGGCACCCTCCCCTGTCTACGTGCAGCCCTCTTTTCCTGTAGTCATTGGGAAAGCATCTCGACCTTCAAAGGTGAATTAAGTTCCGCCGGACTGGTCACGCCTTTCCATGCGAACACCTTGCAATTAAAATGGGCGGAAGGGTTTACTACTTTAAAAGGCAAAATCACTCCCAGCACGGACATCGCCGAAGTCCGTTCCTGGCTAACAGACTTACCTGCGAGTGCAAAGATTCGACTCGATGCCAATGGATCTCTGAACATTGAGCAAACGCATCGCTGGCTCGATTTTATTCAGGACGAAAAGCGTGTTGAATTCCTTGAGCAACCCCTCCCTGTTAATCATGAAGGCTACCTTTATTTACCTCATGACAAGGTGGCTCTCGATGAATCTTTTCTTACACCTGGCGCTCTTTCTTGGAAAGGGGTTCTGATAGTAAAACCTTTATTGGCTGGTGATGGATTAGCCTTGCTGAAATGGGGCCAGTCTCATCGAGGTAAGCGAATTTATTCCTCGGTTTTTGAAACAGCGATTGGACGTCAGACAGCACTTTGGCTCGCCGCACAAGACTCGCCAGCAACGGTCCACGGATTTGACACACTGGGAAGATTCCAAGCAGACAGGCTCGACAGACATTCGGGAGGCCCTAAAACCATGGGACTACCCCACTTTGATTGGAATCTATTTTGGCATGAAATAAAATGAACCCCATCGCCATATTCCATCGAGAGCCTGACCTTTATCTTAAGGAATTTCTACATGCCTACACTCAAGGCATTCCCGTTTTTTTAGGAAATCCACAGTGGAATGAGGCCGAGATGCACGCGGCGGCTCAGCTTATTCCACGAGGCACACACATCGAAGGTGAAGCCCCTGCTCCACTCGGTCGTGCGCCAGAAAACTGGCCAGAATTGTGGCCCGACGCGGTATTCATTCCGACTGGTGGAACGGGTGGAAAAATTAAATTTGTTCATCACCAAAAGAAAACCTTACGGGCTGCGGTGACCAGTTTGCGCGACGCTATCGTGGCTCGCCAACATAGTGGTATTTTGCATGGAGCTATTTTTACTCCCGTTTACCATGTCAGCGGATTGATGCCCGCACTGCGTGCTTGGGAAACAAAGGGTCAATTTGAAATTCATACTGGCAAGTTTCACCCTGAATCGACACTGCCCGAAATCCAACTTCCGACCGAAGGCACTCGCTTAGCCTCACTGGTGCCAACGCAGTTGCACCGCATTTTACAAAACCCGCATGGCGTGGATTGGCTTAAGCAATTTCATGTTATTCTCCTAGGGGGATCCGCTGTGCCTGCGACTGAATTGGAAGCCATTCGTCAACATCGCCTTCCCGTTTACATTACCTATGGCATGACAGAAACCGCGGCAGTTTGTGCCTGGTGTCCTCCCGAAAAAATTTGGGACGGGGAAGGAGTGCACGGATTCCCACTGCCCAAAGTACACTTCACGGCAATCAATCAAAGATTGTGCATTAATTCGCCTGCTTTGGGTTTGGGCTATTGGCCTAACGAAAAAATCGGGACGCCCTACTTAACGGGAGATCTCGGGGTCGTCTTTCGCGACGGCGCCGTACAAGTTCATGGAAGAGCCGACCG
>RFOO01000186.1 GCA_009926645.1 bacterium
ATACAGCATCGGTTGGTTTACTGCATTCATGCGAAGGAAAAGGTGGTGAAGGTTTTGAGAATGTGGGGGCATTATTAGGGGGTAGGGACGCCACTCCGTTGGCGTCCGTGAGAAAGTGCAAAGGTGCAAAAGTGGAAAGGTGGGCGCGAGAGAAGCTCGCTAGTGGGCGAGTGGACTAGGGGACAAGGGGACAGGGAAGAGACACGAAAGACAGTGGGAAAGTGCAAATGTGCAAAAGTGGAAAGGTGAAGACAAGTGGACCAGTGGGCGAGTGGACAAGTGGGAGAGGGAGATGCAAGAGGCAGTGCAAAAGTGCAAAGGTGGAAAGGTGGGAAGGTGAAGACTAGTGGACTAGTGGTCGGGTGGACTGGTGGGCGAGGAGAACAGGGGGACGAGACACCGGGATCAGTGCAAATGTGCAAAGGTGCAAAGGTGGAAAGGTGGGAAGGGAGAATAAGGGGGCGGGGGTTATTTGGTTATGAAGGGGCGGTTGGAGGCTTGGCACCAGAGGCGGTAAATGTTGATGACGTTTGTGCGAATTCCTGTGACGGGAATTTTTAGGAATCCTTGACGCTTGGCGGCTTCAAACAGAATGCGCTCTTTTTGCGTAAGCCGATGTCCTATGCCACGATTGCCAATCTTGGAACGCGTCGACTTCCCGCGACTAAGTCGTTCGATATCGTCAAATTTAGGAGACATGTGGGAAAAGGGGGAAAGGGAGAAGAGACACTGGATCAGTGCAAATGTGCAAATGTGCAAAGGTGGAAAGGTGGGCGCGAGAGAAGCTCGCTAGTGGGCGAGTGGACTAGTGGACTGGTGGGCGAGGAAAAGAAGAGGCAAGAGGCGGTGGAAAGGTGCAAATGTGTAAAGGTGGGAAGGTGAACGTTAGTGGACTAGTGGTCGGGTGGACTGGTGGGAGAGGGAGAGGCAAGAGGCAGTGGAAAAGTGCAAAGGTGCAAAGGTGGAAAGGTGAAAAAGAAGAATAAGGGGACAAGGGGGCGGGGAGAACAGAGGGAAGGGTTATGAGCGGGATTCGAGTTCGAGCCAGCGGGAGAGGGCTTGGCTGTGTTGTGATTCGATTTCCTGTAATCGTTTTTGAATTTGTGACGCCTTGAGGGGTCCATCTTTATACAACTCTGGATCAGCCAACTGCGCCGTAAGGTCGGCTTGCTCTTCTTCTAACTTGGCAATTTTAACAGGCAAATCGACGAGGTCCTGTCTTTCCTTGTTGTTCATCTTCGCAGGTTTCTTGGTAGGTTCAGATGAAGGGGTATTTGTTTTGTTGGGGATTGCAGGACGTTTGTTGCGTTCGACTTCGCGACGCCAATCGGAATAGCCACCGACATGTTCGGAGATGATGCCGTTGCCTTCGAAAACTAAAGTACTGGTGACGACATTATCGAGGAAATCACGGTCGTGACTCACGATGATGAGTGTGCCTTTATATTCGACGAGTATGTCCTCGAGAACATCGAGAGTTTCGGCATCGAGGTCGTTGGTAGGTTCGTCGAGAACGAGAACGTTGGCGGGCTTGGTGAAGAGTCGAGCGAGTAGGAGGCGATTGCGTTCGCCGCCGGAAAGGACTTTGGCTTTTGAGCGAGCGCGGGTGGGTTCGAAGAGAAAGTCTTGGAGGTAGCTGATGACGTGGCGGGAGCGACCTTGGACTTCAACCGTATCGGAGTCGCCTGCGAGATTTTCGGCGACGGTGAGATCGTCGTTAATGAGTCCGCGCATTTGGTCGAAGTAGACCACTTCGAGTTTGGTGCCGAATTTGATTTGTCCGCTGGTTGGGGTGAGTTGTCCCAATAAAATTTTGACGAGGGTGGTTTTGCCTGCGCCGTTGGGTCCGATGAGTCCGACTTTATCGCCGCGATTGAGTCGAAGGTTGAAATCGCGGATAAGCGGAGTGCCGTTCGGGTAAGTGAAGCCAAGGTTTTCAGCTTCGACGACGCGTTCGCCGGAGCGATCGGCTGAACTGATTTCCATTTTCGCTGCTCCTGTGGCTGTGCGCATTTCAGAGCGTTGTTGGCGCATGATTTTGAGGGCTTCCATGCGAGCGTTGGATTTGGTACGTCGAGCACCTGGGCTACGGCGGGACCAGGCTTCTTCTTGGGCGAGTTTTTTGTCGAAAGCAGCGCGTTGGCGTTCTTCGGCGACGAAGAGTTCTTCTTTGCGGATCAGGTAGGTGTCGTAATCGCAGGACCAGCTTGTGAGTTTACCGCGATCGAGTTCGATGATGCGGTTGGCCATGCGGCGGAGGAATGCGCGGTCGTGGGTAACGAAGAGAAGAGGGATTTTTTCGGCGAGGAGGAATTCTTCCATCCAAAGAATGGATTCTAGATCCATGTGATTGGTTGGTTCGTCGAGGAGAAGTAGGTCGGGTTTGGCGGCGAGGGCTTTGGCGAGGAGGCAGCGTCGTTTTAAACCACCGGAGAGTTCATTAAAAGTGCGGTCAGCTGGAAGGCCGAGTCGTTCGATTAGGTCGTCGACCAGGACATCGCGTTCCCAATCTTCTTCTGGTCCGTCGTGGCGCAGTCCTGATTCCACGATGGAGCGAACCGTGCCTGGGAGGTCATCGGGGATTTCTTGGGTGAGGCGGGCTTGGGTGATGCCACTCGGGTGAGTGACGGTGCCCGAGTCGGGTTGCATTTCACCTGCGGCGATGCGCATGAGTGTGGTTTTGCCGGCACCGTTACGTCCGAGTAAGCAGACGCGTTCACCTTCTTCGATTTGAAGGTTGAGGTGATCGAGGACGGCGGGTCCGCCGAAGTTAACGCAAATGTCGAGGAGGCTTAAGAGGGCCATGG
>RFOO01000187.1 GCA_009926645.1 bacterium
CATTGGCTGGAGCGAAGTCGGTATAGACTAAGGATTTGTACCAAGCGAAATCTTTAAACCATCCCGCAAGGTGACCGAACTCAAAGAGCCAACTTGCATTCAGCACGAAAGATCCTGCCACGAAGGTCCAAAGCGAAAAAGCGTTCAAGCGCGGGAAAGCCACGTCGCGAGCGCCAATTTGCAGAGGAACAAGAAAGTTAAAGAAGGCAGCCGAAAGTGGCATGACGCCCAAGAAAATCATGGTCGTTCCATGCATCGTGAACAACTGATTGTACATTCGTGCCGTCACGAAATCGTTATCTGGGCGAGCTAACTGCGTGCGGATCGCCAATGCCTCCACACCGCCGAGCAGGAAGAAGAACATGGCGAAAGCGCCATAGAGGATACCAATCTTTTTGTGGTCAACGGTGGTGAGCCAATCTACTAAACCAGTTGAGCGGTCTGGGCGCAAGAGACCGAGGTCACTACGCTCGGGAGCGAGATCTAATTTCGAAGCAACGGGTGCGTGATGCGTATCGTGAGACATGTGATTAAATTATTTAAGGGTAAGTAAATATTCGGCGAGAGCATCGAGCTCTTCATCAGTGAACTTCTGATGACTTTCCCGAAGACCAACGACGTTAAACATCTTGTAGTAATGCATGCGATTACCTGGCTTCACATCAGGCGTTGGCTTGCCGTCGGCTCCATGGGCAACACCCGAAGAACCAATCCATTTAATTAAATTCGCCTTCAACTGCGCAGGATCAACGGGCATCGAAGCCTCAGTGTTTTTCTCTTTGAGCTCCAAAGCCAACTGCGCCTTGGGATCGCGATTGTCGAGCCAAGCACCCGCCAGTGATTTACGTGAAGCCACGTGCGTTAAGTCCGGAGCAAAATTTCCTGCACCATAGTGACCAGAAATATTGTGGCACATCGCACAAGTCTTCGCCGCAAAGAGTGCTTTACCCTTCTCGGCTTTCGATCCAGCAACCACGGGCGCCGCATCAGTTTTTTGAGACTTTACCCACTGTGCAAAAACTTCGGGCTCAACCACCTCGCATCGGAAAAGCATGTAAGCATGAGAATCGCCACAGAACTCAGCACACTGACCGTAGTAGTGACCTAATTCATCGGCCTGAATCCACATGTAATTTTTGCGACCAGGAATTAAATCTACTTTGCCGGCAATCTTGGGCACCCAGAATGAGTGAATCACGTCTTCCGAACGCAAATTAATCCGCACCGCTTTGCCACGAGGAATATAGAATTCATTGGGTACAGTGCGCTTGGCATCGCTGGTTAAACCTAACTGAGGGTACTCGAAGCGGAACCACCATTGTTTACCGATAACATCAATTTCCAAAACTTGGTCTTCCACTTCTTTAGCATAATTTTCTTTTCCATTCGCATCAACTCGAGGATACCAAGCAGAAAGTTTGGATGTCGCCACCGCTTCTTTCGGCACATCATCAGTGTACCAAATCGCACTGAGCGTAGGAATGGCGATGAAAACAAGAGCTCCAATCGAAGCGGTGATTAAACCAATTTCCACCAAGGGATTACCGTGACCTTCTTCCAGCTTAGGTTTTACGACTTCACCAGCTCGCGAACGGAAACGGGCGACTGCATAAACCAAGAGACCGCCAACCAAAACAAAAAGTAAGATTACCAGATAAACCGTGTCCATGAACACGTCATATTGCATCTGAGCCACTGGCCCCTTCGGATCCAAAGTGGACTGACGAACTTCGAGGTCAGCTCGAGAGCATGCGGTCAAGACCAAGCCGAGAAGAGGGAGGACCAAAATGCCTACCCGATGGAAAAAGCGTGAAAACATAAGAAAGGTTAATGTCAGTCGCCATCGAAGTTCCCTAAAACAATCACATTGGCAAGCATCGGCCTGCACTGGTTTTCGACCCCAAAACAAAAAATCGCTAACTTTCGTAAAATTAATTCTTAAGTTGTTAATAAACAGTTATTTATGTCAAAAAATATCCCATCATTTTCCCTTATGCCCCCAACCCTGCTCTCTTCTAATCATAATAGGGCTTGGGTATTGCACCCAAAGAACGACCGTTTAACCCATCTTTATGTCTTGGAAAAGTCCTCATGGCACCCCTCTACCCGATTGGAGACAGCGCACTTTGATGATGGGTATCATCAATATTACACCGGACTCATTTTCTGATGGAGGACAAACCCTTGAAATTAACAACGCCCTCAACAAGGCCTCCGAACTTCTCGGACAAGGGGTCGACATTCTCGACCTCGGCGCCGAATCCACTCGACCTGGATCGGAGTCCATCTCTGCCGAAGTTGAATCCGCACGACTCCTTCCCGTACTTCGTGCTCTGCGAAAAAAATTCCCACACATTCCTCTTTCAATCGACACTTATAAAGCACAGGTAGCAAAACTCTGCCTCGAAGAAGGTGCTGACATCATCAATGACGTCGAAGGCGCTCGTTATGAAAGCACGGGAATCAATTCCCCCATGGCCCGTCTCTGCGCGCAAACAGGAGCTCCCCTCATCCTGATGCACCGTCGACGAGAAATAATCGCCGACGACTTTTGGAACACACTGATCAATGATTTAAAAGGTAGCATACAATTAGCCCAACAGGCAGGAATGAAACCTGAACAAATCTGGATTGATCCGGGATTTGGATTTGGGAAAACGCCTGCTCAAAATTTATGGTTAGTTCGTCATTTAGAAAAAGTTACTGCCTTAGGTTTTCCCGTATTATTGGGGACGAGTCGCAAATCGACTTTAGGTTTAGTTCTCCAAGAACCAGATC
>RFOO01000188.1 GCA_009926645.1 bacterium
GCCGAAGGTTTTCTTGAAGAAGTTTTAGCCAAAGTAGACGACGAGGAAGCAGCGACCGTGGTCCGCGAAATGTTCCGTCAAAAATTCCATTCTTAAAATGAGCGAAGACACTACTGGACAGCGCCACACTCCTAGCCCACACGATCGCACACTCACGCGCGATGTTCAGGCTACCGTTATCCCCGCAGGTGAACCAGCGGTGTTGCCCGCTGGAACTAAAGTAACAATCACTCACCGACTGGGTGGCAATTTTACCGTCGTTTGCGATACAGGAATGTTCCGCATTCGTGGTGCTGACGCGGATGCTCTGAGCGAGTCGGTCCCTACGGATAGCACCGAGACCGAAGGTAAAACCGATGCCTATGGTTCTGTGGGAACCGCCGAACATCCTGGTCATCACGGTCGCCCCAGTGAAGAAGCTGTATGGAACCAACTCAAAACCGTCTTTGACCCTGAAATCCCAGTAAACATTGTGGACCTCGGACTCGTTTACTCTCTCAAAATCGACCCTATTGATGAGTCACCCAATCGCCACAGTGTGACGGTGTCCATGACCCTTACCGCACCTGGCTGTGGCATGGGTCCTGTGATTGCCGAAGACGCACGCAATCGTGTTCTTGCTGTACCTGGGGTGAATCTTGCCGAGGTTAAAATCGTCTGGGATCCGCCTTGGACTCAAAACATGCGATCCGGAAACGATTGCACGGAGTAATCGTGCTATTTTAGTGGGCTTACAGCGACCCGAAGACACTCCCGAGGAAGCTCAAACCTTACTCGCCGAGTTACATGAATTGGTGAGTAATCTCGGAGTCGAAATTTGCGATGCAGTAGTTGCGAAAATTCGCGAAGAAAATCCGCGCCACTTGGTCGGCTCAGGTAAGATGGAAGAGATCGCCGCCCTCGCCCGTGAAAGAGAGTGCGGTTTAATTATTTTTGACGACGCTCTTTCCCCTGCCCAACAGCGCAACTGGGAAAAAGATTCCAAGGGGCTCCGTGCCATTGATCGACAGGAAATTATTCTCGATATTTTCGTTTCCCGTGCAAAAACCAAAGAGGCTGTTTTGCAGGTCGAACTCGCCCGTTTACAGCAACAACTTCCTCGTTTAAAGCGCCTGTGGTCTCACTTAGACCGTCAGCGCGGTGGTGGGGCGATGCAGCGAGACGCGGGCGAGACGCAGATGGAAATGGACCAGCGAAAAATTAGAGATAAAATCGCCAAGGTGCGTCGTGATTTGGCTGCGGTTGTCGCCCAGCGTGCCACGCAGCGTAAACAACGTCATCGCATCCCTCTGCCTACTTTCTCCATCGTTGGTTATACCAATGCAGGTAAGTCATCCTTATTAAATCGCCTCACTGGCTCAGATGTTTTGGCAGAAAATAAATTATTCGCGACGCTCGATCCGACGACTCGGCGTCTCCAATTACCTTCGGGTCGAGCGATTCTTTTGACGGACACCGTTGGTTTTGTGCGACGCCTACCCCACCAACTCGTGGAAGCCTTTAAAGCGACTCTGGAAGAAGCCGTGCAAGCAGACTTTCTTATCCACGTCGTCGATCTTTCTTCACCCGAGCGAGCCAAACATGCGCAAACGACGCTCCAAGTTTTAATGGAGATTGGAGCTGGGGAGCGCCCCATCATCACCCTTTTAAATAAAGCCGACTTAGCAGATGAGGCCACCCGCGCCGAAGCCCTGGCAACTCACCCTGGAGCCATTCTCATCAGCACTCGAACAGGCGAAGGCATCACCCGGTTGCATGAAATGTTGGAACAATGCACGACCGAGCATGATTTAAAAGTGACCCTCTTCATTCCCCACGAAAATTACGCACTTTTATCAAAACTCTATGCCTCTGCCTCTATTTTATCCAACAAAGCAGAGGATAATGGGGTGCGCTTAGTCGCCATTTTGCCCAAACGACTTGAGGACACCTTTATGCCGTGGGTTGTCCGATAATTCTTTTTTCTTTAACCCATTTTAGATAAGTCTCAAAGTGCTGAGGTATGAAACAACTCGCTTGGGTTGGCCTTCTGGTCTCAACGTCTTTGTGGGCTGCCGAACGCGAGGCAGTTTATCAAAAAGAAATCATGCCCATTTTAGAAAAAAGTTGCCTCGATTGTCACGGCCGTGACGGAAAGAAACCCAAAGGCGGATTTAATGCCACGACCTTAGCAGGACTTGAAAAAGGCGGCAAAGAAGAGGGACCTGGCATCACTTGGGGAGAGGTTGAAAAAAGTTCGCTGTATCGTCTCGCACACCTCGGTGCGACCAATCGTGCAGACGAGATGGCTATGCCACCAAAAGACAAAAAACAACCCGCTTTGACCAACGAGCAGTTGGCTAAACTCAAAGCTTGGATTGAAAACAAATAACCAACGATGAGTCATCGTCACGCCTTAGGCTTTCCTTTTCGTCTGTTCTTAGCGGGCGTTCCGAACTTAGCACTCATTATTCTCGCTCTTTTTTTACCTTCCGATGGCGTCGAACGCGGACCCGCTCTTTTTTCGATTATCGGAAATTTTCATATTCTTGTTTTACACCTGCCGATTGCACTACTGGTCATCGTCCCACTTTTTGAATTACTCGATAACACTGAACAGGCAAAAAATGGCACTCGCCGACTCTGTCAGTTAGCGGCCATCACTACTTGGCTAACCGCGATACTGGGCGTAATCTACGGCCACTTCAACGGCTTCGTCGGTGATAAAACCCAATGGCATTTGTGGTCTGGCATCTTTGCTTCATGTCT
>RFOO01000189.1 GCA_009926645.1 bacterium
GCGACCAGTAATATGCTGCAAAGGTTCACGATTCCCCCGGCGCACCACAAGCAGACGAAGTTTTTCGACCTCGTTCTCGGAAAGTAAACGTTCAAACTGTAAATAAAGATCCAGCCGCTTAATTCCTAAAGCCGCAGCAAACAAGTACTCCGCCTCCACTCGAGGCTTTTCTAAACCCTTACGCGCTAAAAAATCGGAGGCTTTTTTTAAAGTATCGAGTAAGTTCTGCACAAAATTATCGTGCAGCGGCACGAGTTAAACGATCGTTAAAAGCCAAACCGATTCCCTGTGGCTCAGCCAACTCGGCCCAGATAAGAGCAAAGCCTTGTTGATCCAATTGACGAAGGAGAGCAAAGAGCTGAGGAGCCGCTTCGGCGGTTAATCCAGATTCAGAAAGATAAAAAATATTTTCTGAAGTTGGTAAAGTGAGTCGGCGACTTAACAGTAGGTATGCAGTTTTATCCGACGGGCTCGGCAAATCAGCTCCTCGCGCAATCAGTTTAATCGGTGTATGCGGACTATAATGTCGGTCCAGCATTCCTGGTGCTAACGCCGCCTCTGCTTGATTTTCTTGGCGAGTAACAATCTCGATCTTTCCTAATTTCTCTTCCAACTGCTCCACAGTAATTGGACCAAATCGCAACAAGCGGACTTTATCAGGTGAAGATAAATCAAGAATGGTTGATTCTAGTCCATACTGACAAGGACCCCCATCAACAATCCAAGGACAGCGATTGCCCAATGAATCAGCCACATGTTGGGGCCGAGTTGGACTAACATATCCGAAGGGATTCGCACTGGGTGCAGCTAAAGGACAACCCGAAAGCTCAATCACTTGACGAAAAACTGGATGCGCTGGTATGCGCACAGCCACCGTTGTTTTTCCAGCGGTAACCAAATCAGGGACATTAGATTTACGGCGAAGAACCACGGTCAAGGGGCCAGGCCAAAATGATTTTATCTTTTCTAATCGCGAATCGTATTCGGCAACCTGCTGAAGTGAGGTAAAATCGGCAACATGAACAATCAAGGGATCGATCAGAGGACGTCCTTTGATGGTAAAAATTTTTCTTACCGCCTCAGGATTCAAGGCGTTGGCAGCCAATCCGTAAACGGTTTCCGTCGGCAATGCCACGCTCTCGCCCTGACGTAAAAGATTGGCCGCTCGAATTAAATCAGAGGGCTCAGTGGTTAAAAAACTGGAGGTACTTTTAGACAAACCACGATTAAATTGTGGGATACTTAATCGGGGAGCAACCTTGCATCCCTTTAAACAAAAAAGGCCACCGCAGGGTGGCCCAGTAATCCAATGAAGTACAAATTACTTCATCGTAATCATATTGCGGGCACGCTTAACGGCCTTAGCAATATGACGTTGTTGACGGGCGGTGAGACCAGTCAATTTACGGGGCAGAATCTTACCCGTTTCAGTAACATAACGGGAAAGAGCCTCGGGTTCGGTAAAATCGAAATCGAGGGGATTGCGGGAACGCTTAAGCTTACCTTCAGTAGTCATGGGAGGTTTGGAAGTAATGGTAACCGCCCCTCCTGCAACCCCAAAAAAGGGGTCAGACTACTCTAATGGTGTCTGACCCCTTTTTTTAATGGCGATGAGGAATTCTCGATTCCCCTCTCCACCCTCGATTGGCGAGGGAATTACCCCTAAAACCGAGGCATCAGGCAGATTTTTAGCCGTTTCTTTAAGAGCCTCAACCACCCTTGCATGGATTACTGGGTCCTTAATAACCCCCCGACCTTTGTCGGCTTCGGCTTTAGTCGCTTCAAATTGCGGCTTAATCAAAGCCACTAAACACCCACCCTCCGCAACTCTTTGCCAAGCGACTGGCAAAACCAGGGTCAGAGAGATAAACGATAAATCCATGACAACGATTCCATAGGTCGCCTGTGGAAGACTCATGGTCGGCAAATCCCGAGCATTACATTTTTCAAAATTGGTAACTCGAACATCCGTCCGCAACTTGGAATGAAGTTGGGCGGTGCCGACATCGACACAGGTCATGCTCAAAGCACCGCGTTGCAATAAACAATCCGTGAACCCCCCCGTCGAGGCGCCCACATCAAGACCATGCAAACCTGCTACAGAAATTTTGAAATGCTCAAGAGCTGCTTCGAGTTTCTCTCCCCCACGCGAAACAAAACGCGGTGGTTGATCCACGGTAAGATTAGCATCTTCGGGAAAAGACTGTGATGATTTCTGCACTACGGCATCAGGCCCCGAGCGAACTTTACCAGCTAGAATCAAAGCCTGAGCACTCGAACGAGAAGGAGCTAACCCGAGTTTTACCAACAACTCATCGGCACGAATTTTGCCGGGTTTGGAAGCCATGAAATTATTCTAGAAATCCCGTGAGAGGTGAAGTGGGTTGGGCGTTGATTGAACCTGAACCAAGCCCCGATTTTTTTGCAAGATAACCTGCTTCCACGGCTAAACGAAAAGCCTTAGCCATCATCTCTGGATTACCTGATGAGGCGATGCCGGTGTTAACAAGAACTGCGTCCGCTCCGATTTCAATCGCCTCGGATGCATGTGAAGGTGCCCCGAGGCCTGCATCGACAATGACCGGAACACGAGCTTGCTCGATAATAATGCGCAAGAAATCCCGCGAGAGTAGTCCACGATTTGTGCCAATCGGAGCCCCTAAGGGCATAACTGCCGCCGCACCAACTTCCTCTAAACGCTTAGCCAAAACGGGGTCGGCATGAATGTAAGGTAAAACCGT
>RFOO01000190.1 GCA_009926645.1 bacterium
ACTTTTGACTCTGCTCGCGCAAGACGTGCTGAAAGTTGCGCCACTTCTTTAGAAAGTTCCAAGAAAGCACGATCCTGTTGCTCGATGTGTCGCTGCAGATGGGCAATGCGCTCCTGCAATTCTCGAATCGTGTCATGCATAAACCTACCCTAGCCTGCGGTGGAATACGGGCAAGACATCACCCTGTGGGTGTGCCAAATAATCCACTGGTTTAGTGGCTTACTCGCTGAGTCCGCTCGAGCTACGACCTTTGACCATACGTTGCACGGCCGCAAAACGCAGAATCTGCTCAATCTTGGCAATTTCCACTGGATCGATGTCTTTCTGACCACGGGCCGCTTCAACGGCCTTACGGGCGCGCTCTTCGGCTTGCTCAATGGCAGATAAATCAATCTTGGCTTCATCGATGGCGGCTTCGGTAACCACCGAAACTTTATCGGAAACCACGCGAACGAAACCTTGGTCAACGGCTAAGCGAGTCGTTTTTCCGGCGAGTGAAACGATTACTTCTCCCGCAGCAATCACAGCGGTGAGTGGAATGTGTCCCGGAAGAATTCCGATGCTACCTAAACTCGTTGGCAGAGTCACACTATCCGCCGTGCCAGTATAGGCACGACGGTCAGGAGTAACGATTTCGATGGTGAGAGACATCGCTTACTTTTTCAGAGAGGTCGCTTTCGCTGAAGCTTCGAGCACTTCATCGATACTGCCCTTCATGTAGAAGTCGTTTTCGTTCACGTGATCGAGTTCACCTTTCAGAATCATATCGAAACCTTTAATAGTGTCCTTCAAGGCTACGTATTTACCTGGGGTGCCAGTGAAGACTTCAGCCACGTGGAAAGGTTGGGAGAGGAACTTCTGAACCTTACGAGCACGGAAAACGACGAGCTTATCTTCTGGAGAAAGTTCATCGAGGCCAAGAATTGCGATGATATCTTGTAAGTCTTTGTAACGCTGCAAGAGACCTTGCACGCCACGTGCGACGCGGAAGTGATCTTCGGAGCAGGGTCAGTTAAGTCGTCCGCAGGAACGTAAACCGCTTGGAAAGAAGTGATTGAACCCTTCTTGGTCGAGGTGATGCGTTCTTGAAGATTACCCATTTCCGAAGCCAAGGTTGGTTGGTAACCCACCGCGGAAGGAGAGCGACCAAGCAGAGCGGATACTTCTGAACCTGCTTGCGAGAAGCGGAAGATATTGTCGACGAAGAGCAACACGTCGCGATTTTGTTCATCGCGGAAATATTCCGCCATCGCGAGAGCCGAGAGGGCAACACGCATACGAGCACCAGGGGGCTCGTTCATCTGACCGTAAACGAGAGCCACTTTAGATTTTGAAAGATCCTTTTGGTCGATAACGCCTGCCTCAGACATTTCGTGATAAAGGTCATTTCCTTCGCGTGAACGCTCACCCACACCAGCGAAAACAGAGAAACCGCCCTGCTTCATCGCAATGTTATTGATGAGCTCCATGATGACAACGGTCTTACCAACGCCTGCACCACCAAAGGCGCCGACTTTACCACCCTTCACGAAGGGACAGATGAGGTCGATAACCTTAATGCCCGTGCCGAGAAGTTCGGCAGAGGTGGATTGCTCGGTGAGGGGTGGAGGTTGACGGTGAATGGGGTAATGTTTGTCGGCTTTAACAGGGCCACGCTCGTCGACGGGGTCGCCCGTAACATTGAAGATACGTCCCAAGACGCCGTTACCAACCGGTACTGAAATCGGTGCACCAGTGTCGACAGCCGCAGCGCCACGAACCAAACCTTCGGTGGTGGTCATCGCAACCGTGCGCACTAAGCCTGCGCCCAAGTGCTGCTGCACTTCGAGCACCAAGCGAGTGGGCTTGTTGTCGACTTTGTAGTCGATTTGAATCGCGTTGTAAATTTCCGGGACCTTGTCGGCGGGGAATTGTACGTCGACGACAGCGCCGAGTACTTGAGTAATGGTTCCAGTAGTGCTCATGATATTATTATAAAACGGTTAGAGTGAAATTAGGCTTGGGAGGCGGCGGCCGTGATTTCCAAGATTTCTTGGGTAATCGCAGCCTGACGGGCTTTGTTATATTCGAGAGAGAGTGCGCCAGCGAGTTTCTTGGCATTATCGGTTGCGGCTTTCATCGCCACCATGCGGGCGCTGTGTTCCGAAGCTTTGGCTTCAAGAACGGCTTGATGCACCGCTTGCTTGAAGAAGAGTGCGGGCAATTGGTTTAAAATTTCTTCCGCTGAAGGTTCAAAAATCATTTCCCGCTCGTCGGCTTCAATTTTCGGTTCGGGTAAACCTAGTTTAGAACGGAGTTCGCGAGCCTGATTAATCAGACTATCCGCAGGTAATAACTGCTGCAGGCGAGGAACCTGGATTAGAGTATTCTTAAAGTGAGGGTAAAGGACTTCAACCGTGTCCACCGTGCCCTCCGCAAAAGCTTTGAGTAATAATTCAGCGGCTGGTCGAATTTCGCTGAAGTTGGCTCGATCGGAAACTTGGAACTCCGCTAACAACTTTCGCCCAGAGCGGGCCATGGCTTGTGCGCCCTTACGACCAATGCAAACGTAAGCGGCATCTTTGATTTCAGCGGCTTGGCGCAAAAGATTTCCATTAAGAGGTCCGCAGAGTCCTTTGTCGGAAGTGATTAACAAGATTCCACGCACCTTCACTTCACGCTTGGTGAGCAAGGGGTGCGTAAAATCAGAAACCTTGGCGACCGCTGTATCTAAAATCTCTCCGAGTAATTC
>RFOO01000020.1 GCA_009926645.1 bacterium
TCACCCAACACCCGTCTACTTATTCCACGGTGCGCGGGCTAAGAGCATGCCCATTCCACACCAATCGGTAATCCCAGCGAACATGAGGCCACCGCCGATGAATCCACTGAGCAGATAGAAAGAGGGAGCGACCCAGTAGCCGAGAGCCACGCCTGTAAGAACTAAAAATCCCGCACCGATTCGAACCTGACGTTCGATAGAAATCATTTTGGTTTTGGTGCGATTAACGGGAATACCTAATTGTATGCAGGAATTGGTGCCACCAGTAATGACGGTCAATTTCAAATCCGAGGACTCCAATCGATCCGCTGCGGCACGCGCGCGTGTTCCCGAAGCGCAAAGTAAAACAACCACGGGATTTTTGTGATTCGTTTTCAGTAGGTCTTTGACCTTTGAAGGGGTAACATTTTCCAGAGGCAGATTGATGGCTCCTTGCACATGCACACTGCGATATTCGGCGGGCGAACGGACATCTAAGAGTAGAGCACCCTGTTCAGATAGCTTAAGCAGGTGACTCGCTTCGGTGATTTCGAACGACATAAGAGAACTCAGGGTAGCCGATTTACCGCACTTATCAATGCTTTCAGGCCGGCGAGCTCGATATTCGGGTCGACACCAGCACCCCAAACCATTTGTCCGCTCTCAGATTGCAGGGAAACATAGGCGGCAGCAGCTGATTCTTCCCCCGCCGCAAGCGCATGTGAGCGATAATCGCGCAGGGTGAACTTCGCCCAGCCTTGTGCGGCGATGGCGTGAACGAGGGCGCTGATCGGTCCGTTACCTTTGCCTTCGATTTTCATTTCATTGCCTTTATATTTTAAATGAGCCGAGCAAGTGACTGAATCTTTGCCGTGGATATGCGTTGAAAAATCGAGCAACTCAATCGGGTTGGACACGTTCACGAAATCGCGTCGGAAACGCTCATGAATTTCTTGAGGAGATAACTCGCGTCCTAATTGATCAGCGTATTTTCCAATCAAGTTTCCGACTTCGGGGTGCATTAACTTCGGCAAGTCGAAGCCAAATTCACGATCCAAGATGTAGGCCACGCCTCCTTTACCGCTTTGTGAGTTGATGCGGATGATGGCTTCATAGCTTCGCCCAATATCTTTGGGGTCAATAGTTAGATAGGGGACTTCCCAGATAGCATCGGGGTTCACTTTACTGCGTCGGTCCATGCCTTTTTTAATGGCATCTTGGTGGGATCCGGAAAAGGCCGTGAAGACTAAGTCTCCTGCATAAGGGTGACGATCGGGCACGGTCATGCGCGTGCAGCGTTCGTAGACCTCGCGTACGTGGGGAAGGTTGCCAAAATTTAACTGAGGGTCTACCCCGTGCGAAAACATATTCAAAGCCACGGTCACGATGTCTAAATTGCCTGTGCGTTCGCCGTTGCCGAAGAGAGTTCCTTCCACGCGATCGGCTCCAGCCATTAAGCCTAGCTCAGTGGCGGCAACACCCGTACCTCGGTCGTTGTGTGTGTGTAGTGAAACAACCACACTGTCGCGATTTTTTAAGTGACGGCAGAACCATTCGATTTGATCGGCGTGGGTATTCGGTGTTCCTGCTTCAACCGTTAAAGGTAAGTTGAGGATAATTTTTTTCTTCGAACTAGCGCCCCAGGCGGCGGCGACAGCTTCGCAGACTTCGAGAGCGTATTCCGCTTCAGTTAAAACGAAGGTTTCTGGACTGAACTCAAACTGCCATTCCGTTTCAGGATGTGCTTGGGTTAGTTCACGAATTAATTTTGTTCCCTCTACCGCTATCTCGAGAACTTTTTCTTTGGATAGACCAAAAACAATGTCACGCTGGGCGGGGTTGGTTGGTGTGTAGAGGTGAACAATCGCGCGTCGTGCACCTTTTAAGGATTCAATGGTGCGACGAATGAGGTGTTCACGAGCCTGAACGAGGACTTGAACTGAAACATCGTGAGGAATCAGTTTCTTTTCGATGAGTTCACGGGTGAAAGCAAATTCGGTATCAGAAGCGGAAGGAAATCCGATTTCGATTTCTTTAAAGCCAACTTCGCAGAGTAATTTGAACATCTCTAATTTCTCTGCGACGTTCATAGGGATGGCTAAAGCTTGATTGCCATCGCGCAGGTCGACCGAGCACCAACGGGGGGCGTGGGTGATGTGCGCATCGGGCCAGCGACGATCGTGGAGGCTAATGACGCGGAACGGTTTGTATTTTTTCCCGGGGTTCGGCATACGAAAAGATGTTCGAAGGATAGAGGAGGCTAGATGAAGTGGCGAGTATCGGTTTTCTCCTTAAAGCAAAAAGCCCACCCGAGTGTCCGGGTGGGCTTTCGCAAAAGGGTGCGACCCGGACTTAGGCGTCAGGTTTGGTCTTAGGAAGCTTGGTTACGCGCTTCAGGTCTTTAACGGCACCGCGTTTTTTGAGTAATTCGACGCGTTCAAAGCGTTTGAGAACGTTGCGCTTAGCGCCAACGCTGGAGGAACTGGATTTAAAGCTGTTATGCTGTGTCATGACCTTGAAGTGTGGGAAAGGTGTAGAAAAGGCCTGTGGGCGATGGGTGCAAGGAAAAAGGGGGAAGGGGTAGGGACGCCGAAGTTAGTGGGCGAGTGGGCGGGTGGACTAGTGGAATAGGTAGGGACGCCGAAATCAGTGGGCGTCCGTGGTAAGGTGCAAAAGTGCAAAAGTGGAAAGGTGAGAATCAAGGCTGGGACGGGTAGGGACGCCACTCCGTGGCGTCCGTGGGACGGTGCAAAGGTGACAATCATGTGCCGGGTGTCAGGTGCCAGGTGTGTTAGTGGACTAGTGGAATGGGTAAGGATGGATACCTTTGGGGTTGCTGATGGGCGATGTCGTGGTGACATCAGAGGGAGTGCGGATTCTCGATCGCTATATCTTACGTGAGTGGGCCAAGGTGTTTAGCCTCTGCCTTATCTCCTTTTGTGGCATTCTCCTTATTTCCGAAGCTTACAATTGGATTCCCCAGTTTTTGTCCTGGGGGTCATCGCCCGGGACGATTCTCAGTTATCTTTGGAGCAGTGTGGTGATTCGGGTCTCCCTGATCACGCCGATTTCTTTGATGATTTCGGTAGTTTTTGTCCTCAGTTCATTGAACAAGAATCATGAACTGGCTGCTGCCCGTGCAGCGGGAATGAGTATGGGTCGAATCACAGCTCCCTTGTGGTGGGTGGGTCTATTTTTGGTTGGATTACTTTTTCTGCTTAATGCCGTTTTGGTGCCAAACGCGATTGAGTCGCAAAATGCCATTTTAGAACGCGAACAATTTGCGGCACTCAAAGAAAAAGGCGGATCGGTCGCCTCAAAAAGTCAGGTCGATTATATTTCTTTTCATAACAGCAAAGACCGTCGCTTTTGGTTGATTACCCGAATGGGTCTCAATTCAGGGCAAGCCTTTGAAGTCGCGGTGGATTCTTTTGATGAGCAAGGTCGACGCGTGCGTAGCATCAAAGCGGATTTTGCTGACTTTAAAAAAATCGATGGAGTTTGGCAGTGGTCTTTTCGTCAGGGTCGAGATTTGAAATTTAATCCCGTCAATGGATCCCTCATGGCTCAGCCCTATTTTAAGGAGTTAAAGGTGGCTGATTATCAAGAGGACCCTGAAGTGATGCTCTATTCCACGCGTGACCCAGAAACACTCTCATTGCGTGAACTATCACGCTATGTTGCTGAAGCAGGAGTAAACGCCGAGGGCAAGAATGCTGCCTATGCCATGCGCTTTCATTCTTTCATGGCGGCCCCCGTTATCTGTTTAGTTGTTATCGCCGTTGCCATTCCCTTTTCGGTAACGGGTGGACGAATCAGCCCGATGGTGGGTGTGGCTAAAAGTTTTGCGCTCTTTTTAGCCTTTTTCTTTCTCAGTTCTATCTGTTCTGCTTTTGGTGAAAATGGGGCTCTCCCTCCTCTTGTGGCGGCTTGGTTGCCGACCGTAATCACGGCCTTTTGGGCCATTCCTAAACTAAAATCCGTTAATTAATTTTCATGTTAGCGAAACTTCGACTCAAAGCACACACCCCTGCGCGAGTATTGGCGGGTCACCCTTGGGCTTTCATGGGTGAGATTTTAACGGGCGTCAATTTGCCTCCGGATGGTTCGTGTGTCGAATTAACGGACCTGCGTGGTCATTCGGCAGGCTCAGGTTTGTGGAATAGTAAATCGCAAATTTCTTGGCGCCGTTATTCTCGACGTGCGGAATTATTGGACGGTCCAGTCTTAGAAAATCTTCTGCGTGCGTCGGTGTTGAGACGTGGCGAAAAAAGAGTGGGGCGTTTGGTTTGGTCGGAAGCGGATAGTTTGCCTGGTTTAATTGTGGATCGTTATGGTGATTATTTGTCGGTTCAGGCTTTGACTTTAGGGATGGATCAGCGTCTTCCGCAGGTGCTGCAAGCTTTACAAGCCATTCTAAATCCACGTGAAATGGTTCTCCGTAACGATGCCTCTTCGCGGAAACTGGAAGGACTTGATCAGTACATTAAGACCGTATCAGGAAATCCTTTGCAGCCTTTCTGGTTGGAGGTTGGTAAAGTGCAAATGTACATCGATTTACTGAGTGGTCAGAAAACAGGACTTTATTTAGATCAAATCGAACAGCATCAAAATGTCGCCCGCTATGCCGCGGGCCGAACTGTCTTAGATGCTTTTTGTAATCAAGGTGGCTTTGGCTTGGCCTGTGCACAGGCTGGAGCAAAATCAGTCTTAGGTTTGGATTCTTCGACCGAGGCGATTGATGCCGCACGTCGCGGAGCTTTGCATAATGGCCTCTCTGCTCGATTTGAAGTCGCCAATGTTTTTGACTGGTTTACAGAAAATCGTGAACAGTCTTTTGATTTAATTATTTTGGATCCACCTCCTTTTGCTCGTAAAAAAGAAGACGTGAAAGCCGCTTTGCGCGGTTACAAGGAGCTCAATCTTCGTGCGATGAAGTTACTCAATAAGGGTGGAATCCTCGCGACTTATTCGTGCTCTCATCGTATCTCCGATGGTATGGTTTTGAGTGTGCTTGAGTCGGCGGCGTCAGATGCACATCGCGATGCTTTTATTTTGGAGCGCACTTTCCAGCCAGCGGATCACCCCGTGCTCGTTAATTTTCCAGAAAGCCTTTATTTAAAAGGTTTTATCTTAGAAATGCGTTAACTGATTTTTCTCATGATTGTTTCTCTTCGCGGAAAATTGATTCAAGCAGGTGTTTTAAAAGTTGTCATTGAAGCTCATGGTGTCGGCTATGAAGTGAATATACCTGTGACTACCGCCGAGCGTTTGCCCGCCGTGGGGGCGGATGTTTTTTTGCTTACCTATCCTGTTTTTCGGGAGGATGGTCAGTCGCTTTATGGATTTAGTACGACGGAAGAGCGCGATTTCTTTTCCTTGTTAGTGGAAAAAGTTTCGGGCATAGGTCCCAAAATCGCACTGAATATTCTGAGTCGTCTCTCACTTTCAGTTTTGCGTGATGCGATTTCTCGAGGTGATGTTGCTTTGCTTGCCCAATGTCCTGGGATTGGAAAAAAGACGGCGGAGCGGTTGGTCATTGAATTGCGGGACAAAGTTGGATTGGAAAACCCAGCAGCTCCTAATGGATTACCCGTCTCGAATTCGAATCAGCCGACTCCGGCAACGGATGCGATTGCTGCTTTGATTGTTTTAGGTAACAAGCCTGCCGATGCGGATAAGGCGGTTCGAGCCGCTTTGGTCAAACTCGGCCCGAGTGCTACCGCTGACCAACTCGTTAAGGCGGCGTTGGGGAGGTAGGGACGGGTAGAGACGTCACTCCGTGACGTCCGTGGGAAAGTGCAAAGGTGCAAAAGTGGAAAGGTGGATGATGGCGTCCGTGGGAAAGTGGGTATCAGATGTCGGGTGCCAGGGGGCTGGAATCGGGAATTTGTGTTTGTCTCTGGCGGATAAGCGGAGATGTTTCCCCGAGGTCCTTTTGAAATGTCTTCTCATTCTCAATCTTCTGCTACCCAGCGTCCTGTCCAAGCCTATGCAGGTGCGCATACCGCATTAATTACGCCTTTTCTGAATGGCAAAGTTGCTTGGGATGACTTGCGTAAATTAGTTAATTTTCAGATTTCCGCTGGAATTGATGGTTTGATTTCAGTGGGTACGACTGGAGAGTCTCCCACGCTCGATTATGACGAGCACATCGAAGTCATTCAGCGTACCGTAGAATATGCTGCAGGTCGCGTTCCTGTGATGGCGGGTACGGGATCCAATGCTACGACGGAGGCTTTGGATTTGACGAAGCGAGCTGATGAAGCGGGCGCCGATGCTTTTCTCCTCGTCGCACCTTATTACAATAAGCCGAGCCAAGAAGGACTTTACCGTCACTTCTCGCTCATCGCTGAATCCACGGCCAAGCCCATCATGCTCTATTCTATTCCTGGGCGATGTGGAATTGAAATTGCGGTTGAGACGGTGGTACGTCTTCGGCAAAAACATCGTAACATCATCGGCATCAAAGAGGCGGGTGGTCAGGTTGAAAAAGCCGCTCGTCTCGTGCGTGAATTGGATTCGGAATTTTTAGTTCTCAGTGGTGACGATTCCTTAACGCTAGCCTTTGGCGAAGTCGGAGCCCAGGGCATCATTTCCGTAGCCTCCAACTGGATTCCCTCGGCGGTAGTGCAGTTAACCGCTTTGGTGCGGGCCAAGAAGTTTACCGAAGCCAAGGCATTGCAGGCCAAGTTAGCCGAGGTATTCCGCGTGTTATTCGTTGAGCCCAATCCCGTGCCCGTGAAGCATTTAATGCAGCGCGCAGGACTCATTCAATCGGCTGAAGTTCGCTTGCCATTATGCGAAATGGCAGAAGCCAATCGCCGGCTTGTCGAAGCCACAGCGGACGCTTATCTTTCCTCTATCCGATGAGCCAATCACTCCGCATTCTTCTTAATGGTGCCAAGGGCCGTATGGGCCAGGCGATTTTATCCGTGGCGTCTTCGGAGCAGGCCAGCGTAGCCGTGGCGGTTGACCAAGGAGATAATCCGGCCGCTCACCTAGATCAGGTTGATGTGGTTATCGATTTTTCATTTCACTCCGCTACTTTGCCGTTGGCTCAGTTATGCGCCAAGCATGGTAAGCCCTTGGTTATTGGCACCACGGGGCACACGCCTGAGGAAAAAGCAGCGATTACTGCCGCTATTAAAGGTATTCCTGTGGTATGGGCAGGGAATTATTCTGTCGGTGTCACTTTGCTTAACGCCCTAGTGCGCCAGGCTGCGCGAGCTTTAGTGGATGCGGGGCGCTGGGATATTGAATTAACGGAAATGCATCATCGGCACAAAAAAGATGCGCCCAGTGGTACGGCAGAAACTTTATTAAAGATATTACGCGAAGAGCGCCAGTTGGCCGAAAAAGATTTGAAGCATGGTCGTAGCGGTCTGACGGGTGAACGCCCTGTAAGTGAGATTGGCGTGCATGCTTTGCGTGGTGGCGATGTCGTCGGTGAGCACACTGTCATTTTTTCTGCCGAAGGTGAACGCTTGGAATTAAAGCATACGGCGACCAATCGAGAAATTTTTGCTCGAGGTGCCGTTCGTGCCGCTCGCTGGCTCAAATCCCGAGCCCCTGGATTGTATTCGATGGATGATGTGTTGGGGTTGAAGTGAAGGGGGAGGGGTATGGACGCCACTCCGTTGGCGTCCGTGGAAAAGTGCAAAGGTGCAAAAGTGCAAAGGTGGAATCAGGTGCCTGGTGACGGGAGTGGCGTCCCTACCCATTCCACCATTCCCCCTGTCCACTCGCCCACCTGTCCATCCCTCCTTAAAACTTCTCGACCCTGCGTCTATATTCTTAATCATAAGTTTGTTTTCAACTATGTCGGGTATTCCTTCTATTATCGAAAATCTTTTCCCCTTAGCGGTGGAAAATAATGCCAGTGATATTCACCTGAAAACAGGGCGTCCGGCTTTGTTGCGTATCTCTTCGCAGTTGGTTGAAGCGGAGATGGCGCCGATTACCGCCGAACAAATTTTAGCGTTTGTCCAGGCCACGATGCCCGCACGATTTAACGAACGCTGGGTTAAGGAAAACCAGGTTGATTATTCTTTCATGGCTGGTGTGGGTGGTGGAACGCGTTTTCGGGTGAATGCTTATTTGCAACGCAACGAGCCAGCCTTGGTGATGCGTCTGGTGAAGCAGACTCCTCCTTGTTTTGCTGATTTAGGATTGGAGGGGAAATCCTTCATGCGTGCGATTGAATCCATGGAAGGTATGGTTGTCGTTTGCGGTGCGACTGGTTCAGGGAAGAGTTCAACTTTGGCTGCGATTTTGCGCGAAGTGAATGAGCATTCGCCTTTGCACGTCGTCACTCTCGAAAATCCCATCGAATACGTTTTTAAGGACAATAAGTGTTCTTTTAGTCAGCGTGAGGTGGGGATTGATGTAGAAACTTTTCCGAGCGGTTTGCATGCGGCCCTACGTCAAGATCCAGATATTGTTTTGGTTGGTGAGATGCGAGATCGAGAAACTTTTGAAACCGCCCTTCATGCTGCGGAAACGGGGCACTTGGTGCTTTCGACCTTGCACGCAGGCACAGCGCAGCAGGCCGTGCAACGTCTCTTTGAATTTTATCCACCAGAGCAATTGCCGATGGCTAAGCGCAACATTGCGGGCTGTTTGAAGGCGGTGATTGTTCAGACATTGGTTCCCAAAATTGGTGGTGGCGTAGCGCCGGCAGACGAGATTTTCATCATCGATGCCACGGCACGTCGGATTATTGCTGAGGGCCAGTTCGAAAAAATTTCTGACTTAGTAAATGCCGGTGCAGATGTCGGTTCCCGTTCAATGAACAGCGACCTCAATCAACTGGTGCGTGCGGGTAAGGTTTCTCGAGCCGATGCGTTAGCTCGTTCGCCTAATCCAAAGCAGTTGGAAATGATTCTTTCGGGAATCAACATCGCGGCCTCGGGCATTATTCGCTAAAGTATGTCCATCGCCTGTGTGGCTCGTGAGTTGGGGGGAGAAGGTCCAGTCATCTTGGTTCTGCATGGCCTTTTAGGCTCCTCGCGTAATTGGCAATCGGCTGGCGTGGCTTTGGCTGAAAAAGGTTATCGCGTGGTGGCGTTAGATTTGCGCAATCACGGGTCTTCGCCTTGGGCAGAAGATTGTTCTTATCCCGCGATGGCGGAAGATGTGGAGGTATTTTTGGATCAACAGAAATGGGGTCCCGTTCATCTCCTCGGTCACAGTATGGGTGGAAAAGTTGCGATGCGTGTGGCGGTGGAGCGACCCGATTTAGTTTCTCGTTTAACCGTGGTGGATATTGCTCCACGGGCTTACTCGGATCGCGTGCGTGAGGAGTTTCGAGCCATGAATGCTCTTGATTTGACTCAGATTAAGTCACGTAAAGACGCTGATGCATTATTGACTCCTCTGGTGTCGGATTGGGGTATGCGACAGTTTATTCTGACAAATCTCAATCAATCTCCCGAAGGGCAGTGGCGATGGATGGTTAATCGCGAGGCTTTGACTCGGTCTTTGCCGCAAATTCTCGGTGAGTGTCTTTCGTTGGAGGAAAAATTTTTGGGTCCAACGCGTTTTATCCGAGGAGGTAAATCGAACTATATTCGCGATGAGGATTTTCCTTTGCTACAAAAACATTTTCCTCAGACGGATTGGGTGACTTTGTCTGAGAGTGGTCATAATCCACATTTTGAAGCACGTGCGGGTTTCGTCGATGCTGTCTTGGCTTGAATTATTTGATAATTTGCAAGGCTGCCTTTTGGAAGGTTAGGCGCATTTCGCTATCATCTGGATTTTCTAAATCGCTTCGTTGTATCAGCAAAATATAAGCTCGTTTCCGAATCGGGTCGACCCATGCCTCGGTGCCATAAGCTCCGCCGTGGCCAAAGGTTCCGACGTTTAATCCATCGGTTACTCCCGTGGGAGTTTTGACGCATTGGAAGCCCAA
>RFOO01000191.1 GCA_009926645.1 bacterium
TAAAAAAGCTTCTGCATCCTTCCCTTTAACTGAGAACTTAAGTCGAGACCCCTGTCCGGCGGCTAACATCATTAAACCCATTATACTCTTTCCGTTAACAACTTCATCATCTTTCGTCACCGAAACCTCTAATTCGGGGTAGCGATTGGCCAAACGGACAATTTGGGCCGAGGGACGGGTATGTATACCCATTCGATTTTGGACCGTGAATTCGCGAGTTTGGACCTCAGAGTTTTCTTCCATAGAACGTGGGTGAGGAGCGAGATAAAGATAGGAAAGGGTGCCGAGCCGGGGCTGGGGTCAAGTCTAATCCCCTTCCCCAGCAGGTTCGCTTGACCTTAACGCCTTGCCCCCTCCAATGGATAGCAAACTAACCACCGTGGCTAAATCCACCGCCTTCACCCATCCTGAGTCCTTGAAGCGCCCTGCTGGGCCTTCTGAATTTTCTCAGCATCCCGTCAACGCTGCTCTCACTTCGGCGGAGAAAATCGCACTTTATACAAAGATGGTGCGCATTCGCCATTTCGAACAGCGATGCATTCGCACCTACCAACAAGGTAAAATCGGAGGGTTCCTGCACTTGTATGTCGGCCAAGAAGCCGTCGCTGCTGGAACGATTTCACTACTCGGTAAGAATGACCATGTTATTACAGGCTACCGAGATCATGGTCATGGTTTAATGGTCGGAATGAGTATGAATGAGTGCATGGCTGAACTAACGGGGAAAATTACTGGTTGCTCTCAGGGTAAAGGTGGATCGATGCACTATTTCGCTCCCAATAAAAACTATTGGGGTGGTCACGGCATTGTGGGTGGACAAGCCCCCCTTGGCACTGGATTGGCCTATGCAGTGAAATATCGTGGCCTCAAAGGCGCCTGTCTCGCTTACATGGGCGATGGAGCTGTGAATCAGGGCGCCGTCCATGAAGCCTACAATCTCGCCGCTCTTTGGGATTTACCGGTTATTTTTGTGATTGAGAACAACGGCTATTCCATGGGCACTTCACAGGAACGCTCATCCGCACACCCTGGCTGTCTGGCGAAACGAGCCGAGGGCTACGGTATGGCCTGGGATGTCATTAATGGCCATGATGTCTATGAAGTTCGTGCCAAAACCTCCGAGGCGCTCAAACGAGCCCATGAAAAATCCAAGCCAACCATTTTAGAAATTTTCACCTATCGCTACTTCGGTCACTCCATGGCTGACCCAGATAAGACCTATCGCGATAAAGAAGAAATTAAGACTTACCGAGAAACAAAAGATCCCGTTTTCCTTTTCGAAAAGGAATTACTTCTCGCTAAAGTTCTGACCAAGGAATTGGTTGAATCCATCAATCAATCCGCGATGGAGGAAGCAGATGCAGCGGCAGTTTTTGCCGACGAGTCGCCCGACCCAACCGTCGCAGACATTACTAAGCACATCTATTGGGAAGAAGATAACCGCGGCCCACAAACCACTAGCCGGGGTACGATTATTTTTGAATAAACTTTTAACTCATCACTTTCATGCCTGTTATTTCTTACCGAGAAGCCCTGCGTGCCGCCATGCGCGAGGAATTAAAACGCGACGAAAATGTCGTGATTATGGGCGAAGAAGTCGCTCAGTTTAATGGCGCTTACAAAGTAACCGAAGGTTTGCTCAAAGAATTTGGCCCTAAACGCATTGTTGATACGCCCATCTCTGAAGCAGGATTTATCGGACTAGGAATTGGTGCCTCCATGTTGGGTATTCGCCCAGTCATGGAACTCATGTTCTGGTCATTCTCTTATGTGGCGTTTGACCAAATCGTTAATAACGCTGGCAACATTCGTTACATGTCAGGCGGGCTCATTCATTGCCCGATTGTTATTCGCGGACCAGCGAATGGTGGAACCAATGTTGGCGCAACTCACTCCCACACCCCCGAAGCAATCCTAGCCTCACACCCAGGCATCAAGGTGGTTTGTCCAGCAACTCCATACGACGCGAAAGGATTATTAAAGGCAGCGATTCGCGACAACGACCCCGTTTACGTAATGGAGAACACCATTCTTTATAATGATAAGGGAGAGGTTCCCGACAAAGATTACATAGTTCCTATCGGCGTCGCTGATATCAAGCGCGAGGGATCCGACCTTACCATTGTCGCCCATGGTCGAGCCGTCATCACCTCTCTCAAGGCGGCAGAAATTTTAGAGAAAGAACATGGCGTAAGTGTTGAGGTGGTTGATTTGCGCTCGATTCGTCCCCTCGATGAAGAAACGATTTTAGCTTCTGTGCGGAAAACTCATCGCGCACTCTTAGTTGAAGAAAACAAACCTTTCTGTGGCGTGGACGCCCAAGTTGCCTACCTCATTCAAGCCCGCGCATTTGATGACTTGGATGCTCCGATCGGCCGCGTTTCATCCATCGATGCTCCGCAAATCTACTGCAAACGCATGGAGGACTTACAGCTCCCCTACCCTGCTCGCGTCGTCGAAGCAGCCCTTAAAGTCCTAGCCTAATTTCCCCTACACTCTTCCTATGGCCGAAATGATTGATATGCCAAAACTGTCCGACACGATGTCGGTCGGCACTTTGGTAAAATGGAATATTAAAGAAGGTCAGACCGTCGCTTTTGGTGATATCTTGGCTGAAGTCGAAACCGACAAAGCCACGATGGAACTCTCCTGCACGGTCCCTGGAACCATTTTAAAAATTTACGCTCCAGCAGGCTCGCAACTGCC
>RFOO01000192.1 GCA_009926645.1 bacterium
GGCAGTTTTCGTCGCGACGTTGTGGGTCCGAGGGGACAAAAGGTTGCTGAGAATAGCGACGACGCAATTTGGGTGTAGTGCCAACTGGATGCCCTAATTCAAAAGAAATAGACCGGGGAACATAGGGAGCTGTGGTACCAAAGAACGTACTATTTTTTCGCCGTTCGTTTTGGAGTTTATCAACGTCAACTTGGGTTACCAAGAGGGAGAGTTCGAAACGAAATCTCTCAGATTCACCCAAAACAGTGCCATTTTCAGCAATTAAACTATGTCCGCTATAAACGATATCGGTACTCGATTCTCCAGCACCTGAAGCTGCATAAACATAAGCTGCTAAACAGCGGGCAGATTGAGAATGAACTAAATCGCGACGGTAGGAAGATTTAGTAAGGAGTTCATCGCTGGCCGAAAGATTGCAAAGCAGGGTAGCACCAGCAAGGGCTTGTGCTCCGCTAGGGGGTTGTACCGACCAAAGATCTTCGCAGATTTCGATACCGACAACGCAATCGGGTAAGTCGGTAGCTTGGAATAGTAAGTCAGTGCCAAAGGGGACGGAGCGACCAAGAAGTTCAACTTCTTTGAAGTTGGCTACGCGACTCGAGGCAAACCAACGCTGTTCGTAGAATTCGCCGACATTAGGCAGATGAGTTTTGGGAACAACGCCAAGGATTTGGCCTTTGGATATAAAAACAGCGACATTGAATAATCGACCTGAGACTTCGAGGGGTAATCCGACAATGGCAGTCAGTCCAAGTTTAGCGGTGGATTCAGTCACTTGGGCGAGGGCTTTCTGTGCCCCGACAAGGAGGGTTCTTTGGCCAAAAAGGTCTCCGCAACTATAGCCAGTCAGGCAAAGTTCGGGTAAAACGACCAACTCAGCCCCCTCAGTTGCGGCTTTTTCAAGTGCCTGGATGACCAGCAGGGCATTTGCCGCAGGGTTTCCCAAGCGGAGGGCTGGGGTGGCCGCCGCTACGGCTACGAAACCGTATGGATGGGTCCGTTTTGGCATTTTAAGCTTAGGAGGTTCGATGTTCACCGTTGACCCTTGGGGAAGCAACCCGAAAGGTCTTTCAATTCCCCGTTTTTCGGGCTGTTATGTCTAAAATGCCACTTAAAGAAGTCAGAGTCTTCTCACCCGCTACAGTAGCCAATGTAGCCTGCGGGTTCGACGTGCTTGGATTTGCCATCGAACAGCCAGGAGATGAAATCGTGGTTCGCAAATCGGATAAGCCTGGATTTCGAATCACCAAAATTACGGGTGATGATGGACGGCTCCCCCTGGATCCCAAACTGAATACTGCAGGTGTCGCCGTTTTGGATTTATTGCGAAATCTAGGCAAGAGCGACGTGGGTATCGAAATGGAAGTCCATAAAAAAATGCCTTTCGGCAGTGGACTCGGTTCGAGTGCTGCGAGCGCGGTCGGTGGAGCTTTTGCGGTGAACCGTTTGCTGGGCGAGCCCTTGAGTCGTCGCCAGCTTTTACCTTTTGTTGTCGCTGGAGAAGCTGCCGCTGATGGAGCTTGGCATGCGGATAACGTTGGACCCTGTTTGCTGGGTGGTATCACGCTGATTCGTTCCAATGCTGAACTCGATGTGCACAACATTCCTATCCCAGAAAATCTTTGGGCTTCCGTCATTCATCCTGACATTGTCGTTCTCACTAAAGTCGCTCGTGAAATCATGCCACGACATGTACAAATCGAAACCTCGATACAGCAAAGTGGAAATCTTGGCGGACTAATCTGCGGTCTTTTCCAAAGTGACTACGCATTGATTGGTCGATCGGTGCACGACTTAATTGCCGAGCCTCATCGCCAGCGATTGATTCCAGAGTTTTATCGTGCCAAAAAAGCCGCATTAAATGCGGGTGCACTTGGTTTTTCTATTTCTGGTGCAGGTCCAAGCGTTTTTGCACTTTGTGAAGGCGAAAAAGTGGCGCGCACGGTTGCTCAGGCTGTCACAGAAGTTTTTTCTGCCGTACCAATCAAGGCTACTGCCTACGTTTCTCGTATTAATCCTAAGGGTGTTCATGTCCTCTCCGAATCGTAAGTTAGAATTTATCTCTACCGCCGATAACCAACAGCGCGCTTCTTTGCGCGATGTTCTGTTGTCTTCCATGCCTGGTAAGGGTGGTTTATGGGTGCCGAGCGTTATCCCACAGATTTCTCCAGACTTTATCGAGAAACATCGCAATGATTCCTATGCTCAATTAGCTGAGGCGGTGATTGATCCCTACCTTGCGGATGAATTGGGCCCAGAGGTTTTGAAACGTCTTTGTGAAGAGGCTTTCAATTTTCCTGTACCCCTAATTCATCCGCCTGGTTACCAAGGAAAGCCCGAGAGTGCGATCAGTGTACTGGAGTTGTTTCAAGGCCCTTCGGCTGCTTTCAAAGATTTTGCGGTGCGACTTCTCGTGCGTGTTACCGCCCATGTGCTTGGAAAAGATTATCCAGAGTTAACGATTATTGCTGCGACTTCAGGAGATACTGGAGGTGCTGTAACGGAAGCTTGTGCCAATGTTCCAGGTGTTCGCGCGGTGGTTCTTTACCCTCGGGTGGGCGTCAGTGCAGTGCAGGAATCTCAGATTGCACGTCCGCGTCGAGGTGTGGTTGCCCTATCGGTGGATGGCACCTTTGATGACTGTCAGGCCTTGGTAAAAAAGGCTTTAGCGGATCAATCGCTCAGCCAACGACG
>RFOO01000193.1 GCA_009926645.1 bacterium
TACGACGTTTAGTCGAAAGTCGCTCATGGTATCCGCTGATAGGGAAAACATTCCAGTTAGCCTCGAGGTCTTTAGTGTAGACCATCTCCCCCGTCTGCGGGCACTTCGTCCATAGCCCAGCAGGGATATCCCGCTTTTTAGGGGTCGGCGTGTGAGTACGTTTACGAAAAACTGCCATAGGTTGAGAGTGTTAGGTTGACGATTGATTGAGCAAAACGAAAGGGCAAACCTTGCTTTACTGACGTTAAAAAGGCTCTTTTTTACGGAATTTCTTCAAAAACACCCATGAATTACGAACGCCCACCTTCGGCTAATCGTTCTAACAATAATTCATAAGCGCGGGTCGCTCGCTCGGCCATTTTGATTTCAAAATTTTCATCAGGAGCGTGCAAATTTGATTCGGGAGTAAACAGCCCAATCATCACAGAGTCCAAACCCGTCTCGCGCTTAATATCGCCAATGATAGGCACGCTTCCGCCCTCGCGTAAATAAAGCGGAGCTTTACCAAACGCCTCTGCAATTGCCTTATCAGCTTCACGAAACGCACGCGCTAAAACCGGGTTTTGATCTTTTGGCGTATTAGGACGATCGGGCGGGCAGACATAGTAAGCGGCATTACCCTGCATTTCTTTAATATCAACTCGCACACCTTTCGGTGCTCTGGCTCGCAAAGCCTCGGCGACTTTACGATGAACATCAGTGGGGTCCTGGCCAGGTACTAAACGGCAGGTAATTTTCGCAAAAACTTTCGAAGGAATCACGGTCTTCGAACCCGCACCTTGATAGCCTCCGCCAATACCATTAAATTCTAATGTGGGCGCAAAACGCACCGCTTCGAGGGCATTCAATCCGGGCGCAGGGTGCAATTCATCCACCGCCAAAAAGCGTCGATATTCATCTTCCGACATTGGGAGTTTTTTCAATTCATCGCGCTCCCATCGCACAGGTTGCTCAACTCCATCATAGAAACCATCAATGGTTACTGCGTTATCCGAATCATGCAGCGATGCGCATAGTTCAGCGAGGGCCTGAATCGGATTATAAACGGCTCCGCCATGCAGGCCTGAATGTAAATCCGAACGCGGCCCGGTTAAACCAACTTCTAAACCAATAATTCCACGCAAACCAGTCGTAATCACAATTTGATCGGATGATGGACTCGCCGTGTCGGATAAAATCACGCCATCGGCTTCGGCTAATTCTTTTTTATATTTTTCTAAAAATTCCGGGAAGCTGGGCGACCCTATCTCTTCCTCGCCTTCGATTAAAAAAGTAATCCGCAAAGGTAAATCAGGACGACGTTTTAATAAACGAGCCAAAGCGACAACCGCCGTCAAATGGGGTCCTTTATTATCAGCGGTGCCACGACCCCAAATTCGTCCATCTCGCACAACGGGGTCAAAAGCGGGCGAGGTCCAAAGATTTAAAGGGTCAGCTGGCTGCACATCATAGTGACCATAAAGAACGATGTGTGGCCACTCTTGGGGTCCCCGACGTCGAGCCAAGACAATGGGGTGTAAAGGCGTCGGAACGACCTCAACCTCGAGACCAGCCTTTGTTAATAGACCACAAATATGCTCACGGGCTCCCACCATACCCATCTTAAATGCCGAATCGGTTGAAACACTGGGGTGTTTAACATATTCAATAAGCTCTTTAATGAGGTCCATACCTCTATTAGGTGAGGAACTCAAAGAAGCGCAAGAGCCGGCCTTCCCCCATCCCCATCACCTGCCCCCCTTGACACCTTTTTCCCACTTTTGCACTTTTCCACCTTTGCACGGACGCCAACGGAGTGGCGTCCCTACCCCCCTGTCCACTATTTAGTTTCCCTTCCCCCTTTAAGCCTTACAGAACATTACCAACCCATGTCTGCTGCGGAACAAATCAAAGCCATGAAAGCGCGCACCGAGAAGTTCATCGGTGAGCAGGAAATCCTTAAGCGACTCGAGGCCGGCAAAACCCTTCGGGTCAAATTGGGCGTCGACCCGACCCGGCCCGATTTAACTTTTGGCCACATGGTGGTGCTGAACAAACTTCGCCAATTTCAGGAGCTCGGTCACCAAGCTGTATTAATCATCGGAGATTACACCACGCGCATTGGCGATCCCACGGGACGTTCAGACACTCGCCCTGTATTAAGCGAAGCCGATATCGAAGCGAACGCCAAAACCTATCTCGAACAGGCTTACCGTATTTTGGACCCAAAGAAAACCGAGGTGCGTCGAAATAGTGAATGGTTTGGAAAAATGTCTTTCTTGGATGCACTTAACCTCAGTCGTCAGATGACTGTGGCACAAATGCTCGTGCGTGACGATTTTGCTAAACGCTACGCCGATCAAACTCCTATCTCAATTGTCGAATTCCTCTACCCACTTTTACAGGGGCACGATTCCGTGATGCTTAAAGCCGACCTAGAAATCGGCGGAAGCGATCAACTTTTTAACATGATGGTCGGGCGAGACCTGCAAGAAAAGGCCGGCCAGCAACCTCAAGCGGTTCTCGGCATGCCTTTATTAGTCGGACTCGATGGAGAAAAGAAAATGTCCAAGAGTTTAGGCAACTACATCGCTTTTAACGAAAATCCCAAAGACATGTTTGGCAAAATCATGTCGATTCCCGATGCGACGATGTGGGTTTACTACCGCTTACTGCTTGAACAAAGCGAAGATGAGATTCG
>RFOO01000194.1 GCA_009926645.1 bacterium
GTCATATCAGGAATATCGCCGACCACCGTCGAAAACAGCTCACGTTTCTCTTGTTTTAAATCTTCAATACGCTCCTCTACGGTTCCTGGAGCAATCATACGATAAATTAAGACAGGGTTTTTTTGTCCAATACGATGCACCCGATCCACCGCTTGTGCTTCAACGGCCGGATTCCACCACGGATCCATCAAGAAAACATACTCGGCTGTATTGAGGGTAATACCCGTGCCACCAGCCTTTAATGAAGCAAGAAACACCGCTGGGCCTTTTGTTTCCTTGAATTGCTCGACAGGGGTTGAGCGATCTTTGGTTTCTCCTGTTAACTCAAAGATGGGAAGATTGGGTAAATCTTTATTGATGGCCGACTTCACCCGATCGAGTAGTGAAACAAACTGCGAAAAAATAACGGCTTTAGAATCGTTCGCTGCTATCTCCGAAAGCTTGGAAACGAGTAGAGTCACTTTTCCTGAATGAAGACTCGGAGAGTGCTCGTTTTCAGGAAGCAAACCAGGGTCACAACAAACCTGTCGAAGACGCATTAAAAGCGTGAGAACCGAAGCTGCATCGCGCGACAGTAATGAAGCGAGTTCTCCGGAAAGCCCACTACCCTGCGACAAATGCTGATAAAGAGCTCGTTGCTCGACCGTCAAAGGACACGGCAAGACGACCTCCATCTTAGGCGGAATATCGGAAGCCACATGTCGCTTTAATCGTCTTAAAATAAACGGCGAAACTTGACGACGCACTTTCACTAAAGCGGTGGCCGAATCGCGCAGCATGATGCGCTCGAAGTGTGCACGTTTACCCAAGAGACCTGGCATCAAAAAACGGAAAATCGTCCATAGATCCGTCGGTCGATTCTCTAAGGGCGTCCCCGTGATGGCGAGACGGTGCTGTGCTTGAACACTTAAGCAGGTTTGAGTCGTTTTAGCCTCAGGATTTTTAATCGCTTGGGCTTCATCTAAAACAATATAGCCAAACTTTGTTTTACTGAGAAGGTCGGCATGACGGCGCAGTTGCGTGTAACTTGAAATCCACAACTTGGGCTCAGGGTTTTTGTTAAAATCATTCTCCGCCGTCAAAACGGAAGCCTGCAACTCAGGGTGAAAACGTTTTATTTCCCCAAGCCACACGGGAATGACACTGGCAGGACATACAATGATGGATCGCTCTTCCAGCGGACGTGAAGCTAAGAGTGCCAAAACTTGTACAGTTTTTCCTAACCCCATTTCATCGGCCAATAGGGGGTGTGAACCTAAATCACACAGACGCGCCAACCATGCGACACCTTTAGCCTGATAGGGTCGAAGATGTGCAGGCAGACCCTCTGGAGGTGGAGGCTCTTGCAGCAGGCTATCTTTCCAAGCTTTTAACTCATCATTGAGTTTAAGTGAGCCTACGGCGGCGTGATCAAAGAGCGAAAGTAACAAGTATCGAGGAATCTCACCCTCCTTCGCTTTCCAATCCTCGGAAAAATCGGCTACCGCCGCGTTGTAGGCCACGACTCCCTTACCGGGAAGAATCACCGGACGTCCACCCGCCTTTAATAACAGTTTTTGTTCATGCTCTTGGAGAGGATGCGAACCGGCACGCAGATTCCAATTAAGGCGAAACGATTTCTTATCCCCGGTCGATTCAACCTGAGCCTCTACAGCCACTTGCAATTGTTCATTTTTAAAAATAGTAAGAACCTCTTCACCTGATAGACGAAAACGCTTACGCCATTCATTAAGCTCTTCGCGGACAAACCGTTCGATTTTACCGATGTTATCCATCGTCCACGTGCCTGATGATTTCGTGTAAACAAATCCCGCTCGATGAGCAACGGTGTTGAAGCGAAACAACATTTGACGTTGTTCATCGGAAAGTTCCTCACTGGGAATCGATCCAGGCCCGAAACAATTATACGAATGCCCACCGCGACCAGCCCACGATGCAGAGCAAGTCAACCCATCGGAAGTCAGTTCAAAGGCGACCTGTAGTTTTAAACTCGTGCGCGAACCTGAATCTTTTTTCCCTGGCTCAATCGCTACCGTCGGCTCAGGAGCGACAACTGAATCATCAATCGCTTTGATTTCATCAGCGAGCAATTCTTCAATCTCATAAATCGCTGCGATGGCAAAGGGTGCACCATTTTCCTCCTCAGGCAAAGAGGTACGCCATTCGATTTTTCCGTTCTTGAGTTCAATGACTGCCCGAACTGTCTGACTTTCTGTCTTCGTCACAACTTCTCCAGTTTGTACCTTCAATTCCACGGAGCGGACAAGCCCATCGGTGTAAAGTCCGCGACCCTTGGTGAGGTCTTTGGGCCTAAAAAGACTCTCCCATTCCGCTGGAAGTGCCTCAAACCAGTATTCGAGGGCTTCAGTGGAGTAGGAACGATTAGCCGGCCTTGGGGTGGACATCGACGGGTCGTTGATTAAAGTTCATCATTTTACCCAGTTCAACCCTCAAAGTCTGATAATTATTCATAGGGTCTGGACTTGTTTAACGAACCATTTTCTCTTTAATCTTAAGAACTTTTTTAATCAAAAATGAAACATCTTAGCGTAGGATCACGATGGAATGCCGACCTTGTCGCGCAATTGCACGAGCAATGGAAGCAAGACCCGAAGTCCGTTGACTCCGATTGGCAGTCATTTTTTGAGGGTTTTGAGCTCGGATTAGCTCTTCCGCC
>RFOO01000195.1 GCA_009926645.1 bacterium
GGAGCAGGACCGCATGACACCACGACCGCACGTGACTTAGCCAAACTCGCCCAAACGCTCTGCCAATTCCCTGAAGCTCTTAATCTCTCTGCCAAGAAAGATTATCTTTTTCGACCCGGTCAGCGCTCAGTCATTCTAGAAAATCATAATCATCTGTTAAATTCTTTCCCAGGATGCGATGGGATGAAGACCGGTTGGACCGTGGCCGCCAATGCCTCCATTGTCACCACCGCCAAAGTAAACGACCGACGTGTTATTGCTGTTGTTCTTGGATGCAAAAGCGAACAGGGGGCAAAACCCTCCCAGCGTGCACGCGATCGTTTAGCTACCGACTTGATGACAAAGGGCTTAACCGAACTCGCCAAAACCGAAGCCCCCAAAGTCGCTACTGTCGCAACCCCTTCAAGCCCCTTGGCGGTAGTCAAACAGCCTCCCAAGGAAAATGATTTCTGGGATTTTTTAGCCGAACTGTTCTAATTTTAGCTTAAAAACACCGATTTTCCCTAAAAATAGGGATTTTACCTCCTATCCAAACTGGGTGAAATAAAATAGTGAACATTTGTTCATTTTACTTGCCAGCAGTGTATCATTTGCCACTTTGGCATTCTCAACCAAATTACACGTATGTCATCCACCAAGACGGAATCCTCTGCCAAAGAAAAAGCCTCAGCCCAAACTGCTGAACGCAAGACGCTCGATTTAGCCCTCTCAGCTATCAACAAACAATACGGCGATGGGACCCTCATGCGGATGGGAGATGCCACAAAGATGCAAATCTCCACCGTCTCAACGGGTTCAGTTGCAATCGACTTGGCTCTTGGCGTAGGCGGCCTACCGCGCGGACGCATCGTAGAAATTTTTGGTCCAGAGTCCTCTGGTAAAACCACTCTCTGTCTTTCCATCATCGCTGAAATCCAGCGCCAAGGAGGCAATGCAGTCTTTATTGATGTCGAACACGCTCTCGATCCACGCTACGCCAAAGTTGTCGGAGTTGATTTAGACAATCTACTTGTTTCCCAACCAGAATCTGGCGAGGACGCTCTTAACATTGCAGAAACTTTAATCCGCTCAGGGGCTGTTGATGTCATCGTGGTCGACTCCGTGGCTGCTCTAGTTTCCAAGCAAGAGCTTGATGGGCAAATGGGAGATTCCACCGTCGGCGTTCAAGCCCGCATGATGAGTCAGGCAATGCGCCGACTCACCGCTGCGATTAGTCGCACCAACTGCGTTGTCATTTTCACCAACCAAATCCGCGAAAAAATCGGTGTCATGTTTGGCAGCCCCGAAACCACTCCCGGTGGTCGTGCGCTTAAGTTCTTCTCTTCCGTCCGTATTGATATACGTCGGATTGGACAAATTAAAGAGCCTTCTGGCAAAGTAATCGGCAACCGCACGAAGATTAAAGTCGTGAAAAACAAAGTCGCCCCACCTTTCACTGAGTGTGAGTTCGATATCATGTATAATGAAGGAATTTCCCGCACAGGCTCTGTGCTGGATCTTGGCATCGAGCACAAAATCCTCGAAAAGAAAGGCGCTTGGATTGCTTATAACGGACAACTCATTGGCCAAGGCCGCGAAGCAGCAAAAGAATACTTGATGAAGAACCCCAAAGTTCTCGATGAATTGCAAAAGACCATCCTCGATAAAGTTCAAGTCGTCGGAGGAATGACGCTTGGAGCTGGAGCTGGCGAAGGCGTAAGCGCCGAATAATTAAATCGTTGTTGGCTGCTATAGCCCGGGCCGCACTGAGTGCGGCCCGTTTTATTTGGCGGCGACGACTTGCTTTTCTCGATAGAAACAGGTAAGTTAACTGTCCCCTGCAGTGTTCGACACCCGCGGCAGCCTCCGTACCCTACGAACATAATATACGGGAGGTGCAACCCGACCGGCCTCGTCCGAGCCGTGGCAATGTACCGCCCACCTTAATCCAGGAAATACTGGAGCTCCAAAGCGGAATCGGCACAGGCGGGGGAACTCTTTTAACGAGGACTTCGTCAAAGTAATCCAGCCTCACCAAAACTAAACCACCCCTTCCCTGTTGGATCGGATTCGGGGCGACCAACAATAACGTGATCCAAAAGTTCAACCCCCAGAATGCGACCAGCTTCTGCGAGTTGCCTTGTAACGGCACGGTCCGCAGAACTGGGTGAAGGATCTCCACTCGGATGGTTATGCGCAACAATCGCAGCGGGCGCACCATAACGTAAGGCCTGACGGAAAACTTCACGAGGGTGAAGCAAAGAGCTCGTCGCTGTACCCGAACTAATCTCCTGCAAAGCAATCAAACGGTTACGCCGATTCAAACAGAGCACCCAACACTTTTCCACAGAGAGCCCGGTGGTTATTGGCTCTAATCGCGACCAAACTTTGGCGGGAGTGTCTAATTTATCACCTGGATCTTGAGTGCGTTCGCGCAAACGACGTGCTAACTCCATCGCTGCAGCTAATTCTGAACGTGAAACCTGCTGGGCCGAGGCACCACGTGTTCCCACTCCGATAAGCAGTTCAAACAATTCAGAGTCGAGTAAAGCCCTTGGGCCTAAACGCACCAATCGTTCTCTCGGTCTATCCTCTGCAAGCATCTGGGCAAACAAGCCCCTGCTCTCAGGAAAGCCAATCGCCTTTGCACCCTAATGACTAGGCCTTAGCTCGATATCGGGC
>RFOO01000196.1 GCA_009926645.1 bacterium
TTTGCGCGGAAGTTCGATGAATCATAAGATTTCCTGTGCTCTCTTTCCTCTCAAGTCTGCTGTTTGCGAGTTTGCTCGGCGTCGCGACACCGCCTCCAGTAACTATTTCTGATGCGGAAGTCCCTAAATATCTAAATAATTTAGAGCTTTCTGAATGGGGTCGATCTAAGCACCTTTTTGAAGCTGGACAATCACGCCTACAAAAAGGTCAGAGCATGATGAATGCTCCAGCTATTAGTTTAGAGGGTTCTTTTAAAGAGTCTCCCGAAGCTGTCAAAGCACGTGCTCAGAAAGTGATTGATGAAGGGCAGACTCAAATGGCTCAAGCGGCGACTTCCTTAAGCCGGCTCCGCAGTGTGGCTAATGCACGTTTTCTTGAGGAAACAAAAACGATTAATCTAACAGGGGAGTCAGATTTTCGTAAATGGGATATTGCCCTTTCTCTTTCGGCAGTCCGATTGCAAAAAGCCTCGCGAGACATGGGATTCAAAGAAAACCATCTCGTTGGGTCGATACAGTTTCTCTTTGATAACAGGGGTCTGCGTAGCAGGTCACTAACCGATGCCTTGCGTACGACCTGGAACAAACTCGATGCAGGTTTTTTAGCTAATCAACCATTGGGCGGCTATCGACTCATCTCAGGTTCAAGCCCGCGCAAGCCACCCTCTTTGTCATCGGATTGGAAAACTCCACGAGGTCCTCGGGAGACATCAATCATCTGGGCGGAGTTATATTCTATCTCCCCTGATAATAGTTCGGCTCTCCTCTTTGTTTGTTTAGCCGATGCATCCACAATGCAGGTGGTTGCTTCCGAGTTCTATTTAACAACCTTTGGTCCAACTGTTTCTCCCTCTAAATACAAATCAGTTCGTTTTAATTTGCGGGACGAAAAAAGTTTTTTACCCCGACTTTCAAAAGCGGGAGGGGTTAATACGAGTTTGGCAAATCAAAGAATGGGAGAGTCGATCTTACGACAGATTTTGGTTCGCTTTCCTGAAATTCGAATCAACTCGGGTGTTTCTCTTGCAGCTCTTTTTTCTGAAGTCGAAGAGGGATGGGATATGGGAATAATGAAAAGCCAATTAGGTTGGACGGCTGATCCGCAGGGGCAAGGTGAAGCAAAGTGGCTCTATTTAGTGCAAAAAGTAGCCCCGTTTGGTTCCGCCAATTTAGAAATTATCGGTCCGCTTACTTTAGAATTGGAGCCCCTCGAAACATCGAAGGCTAAGCCTTAGGCGTTTTTTTCTTCGAAGTTTTTAAGTTGGCCACGGTCTGACGTTGTAATTTTTTTACTTTGGCTGTGACGAGGATTTGATGTGCCCGTGTCATTCGGTCGATAAACAAAACGCCTTGGCAGTGGTCGTACTCGTGTTGCAGGCAACGAGCCAGAAGCCCTTCTGCCTCTAAGGTGTGTGGCTTGCCTTGTGTGTCCAAATAGGAGACGCGAACTTTTTCAATACGCTCTACTTCTCCCGTGATTCCTGGAAAAGAGAGACAGCCTTCCGAACAAATTTTAGAGGGGCCCTCTAAAATCGTTAGCTGAGGATTGGCTAATACAAGAGGCATCACCACTTTGGCTGGCACATTTTTTCCATCAAGGTTGATGGGATGTGCAGGGTCATCAACATCGACGACGAAGAGCTGTAGGGCTAATCCAAATTGCGGGGCGGCGAGCCCGATACCATTGGCCTCGTGCATGGCTTTAATCATCGCATCTCCTGTAGCGACTAAGGATGGGCCGAATGCATTGATGTCTTCGCCACGCGTACGAAGAATGGGATCGCCGTAAAGACGAATGGAGTCGGAAGCCATGCTCTCCACTCTAAGTTAAATACAAAGCGTTAAACAGATTATTTTTCTAAAGTCCCGTAGGTTCCTTTTTCGCAAGCACGGACGAAACTTTCGGTCTTTTTACGAATCTCGTCCCATCTTTCTCGTAATTCTTGAGATTCATCGGGGGTGACTTGATGATCCTCTACCATGCTCACAATCCGTGCGATGAGTAGGCTATATTCTTTTACCAAAGTGTGGGATGCCGTCGGCAACTTGTCAGGGTTGGCTTGAGCCTCTTCGCGCTGAAAATGGCCACCCGCTTTTTGAGCTAACCAATCGAGGATACGTTCGTCGCCGGTTTGGGTAATCAGAGTCGCCACGCGGTCGAGGGGGTTGGATTGTGTTTTGCTCCGAGGGTTGGGCTCTCGCCATTTATACAACATCGAGGTAGACACGCCTAAGGCTTGGGCAATTGAGCGATGGACTTGAAGTTGCGAAGAGGCTGATGAGTGGGCGGATTTTTTACCTGCCTGCAGTAAAGCCTCCTGAATGACCTGATGGGATTCTTTAATGTGTTTATGGCGGAGATTTTTTGCTTTGGCAGGCATTGTTAAAATCAAAGTGGGAGTGGATAATTTTTATACTAGAAATTTAATAAATTTAAGTCACGGTGAAAAATTAATTCTTTAAATGCTTTTCGTTTATAGGTAAGGGAATCGACTTGCTTTTTAAAGTGAAGTTTGACTGAAAGTAATACAGGGGCTTATGTTCGACGATTCCTTTTTATACTTCTGTGGGCTTATTCTTTTTGCCTTAGGGATTGTTGCTTGGCTTATTCGATGGCTCATTTACCGTCGAGCCAAACAGGGAAAATTTTTCCGCTCT
>RFOO01000197.1 GCA_009926645.1 bacterium
ATTGGAATAAGCCCATTTTAACGGATAGCGGTGGCTTTCAGGTGTTCTCGCTGGCTAAGTTTCGGAAGGTCACGGATGAAGGTATTCATTTTAAATCACACCTCGATGGCAATCCGCTGTTTCTCGACGTGAAAGACTGTTTGGCGATTCAAGATGCCCTTGGATCAGACATCGCCATGGTTCTTGATGAGTGTCCGCCTTGGCCTTGTGAACGGGAATCTTGTGAGGTCGCTGTAACGCGCACCATTCGCTGGGCAAAGGAGATGTTACAGCTCGCGAAAGATAATGGCTTCCTTGCCTCGGGTCGTCATTTATTCTGTATTAATCAAGGTTCGGTCTTTGAAGACTTGCGCACACGATGTGCGGAAGAATTAGCCGGACTCGATTTTCCTGGTTTTGCCATCGGTGGCGTGAGCGTTGGTGAGCCCGAAGAAGAAATGCTCCGTCAGGTTGGTATTGCTGCTCCTCTTTTACCTAAGAATAAACCTCGCTATGTAATGGGTGTGGGAACGCCTCCACAATTACTCCGAATGGTTGCTTTGGGTGCGGATATGTTTGATTGTACGATGCCGACTCGGATTGGTCGACATGGGGGTGCCTTTACCCCCGATGGTCCGATTAATGTAAAACACCTACGTTATCGGGAGGACCATCGACCCCTCGTTGAGGGAATGGATAACTACACCTGTAAACATTTTACGAGGGCTTATTTGCGCCACCTTCATCATGCCACGGAATCACTCGGTGGCACCTTGTTGGCACTGCATAACATTCACTTCTTACAGGATTTAATGAATCAAGCCCGTGAGCACATTGCGGCGGGCGATTTTGCCTCTTGGTCCAAGGCTTGGTGTGAACGCTATGAAGCTGGCGCCAAGGATGAGATAATCGATAAAGACTAAGAGGCGGATTGAGTTTCTTGCTCTAGAAACTCGGGACCTACATCTTGGCCTGAATGATTTCTTGAAGATTTCCCGTTTTCAGGCCTTCGGGATTAACATTAACTGATGAAACACTGAAAGAAGTGCCACGACGGTTAAAGTTTAAGACGAAATTGGTAATCAAAGAACTCTCTCCTGGGAAAAGTTCATTCTTTCTTTCAATCATGCTGGTAACCAATTCTTCTGCCTGCTCGGCATTTGATCCAGGTAGGGCTGCAATCTTGGCTTTGGCTTCTTTGATTTTTTCAGGTCCCTCAATCGAAGCATTCCAAATTAAGATAGCGACATTCATGGCTCCCTTTGCGGCTAAACGATTACCTCCGGCCTGTTCGAGCAAAGGTTGGCTGAATTCAGCCAATCGATCGGCAATGGTTTTTTGCTTAGGACCCTTTTCCTCTCTTACTGGTGCAGGAGAGTCAAAGACCCTGCCAATCGGACGGGGCTTTTGATTGCCAAAAGCGCCATTGGTTTGTCTGCGGGAGTGGGGGGAGGACATGCGTAATCTTCTTTTAATTTTCAATCCAAACCCATCAATGGGGCAAGCCCATTCCCTTGAGCGTCCCTTGACAGATAGCCATAATCAAGCCACCCTGCCTTCCATTGAACGACAGTACCCGTGACTAACTACACTAAAGTTATCCAAGCCAACCGTCGAGACCACCTTGCTAACCCCAAGTCTCTACCTACCGGTGTGCACCGGTTTTTTGAAAGCACGATGATTCCTTTGCCTATTGAGCAAGTCTTCGAGTTTTTCTCAAAAGCTGAAAATTTACAAAAAATCACTCCTCCTGAATTAGACTTCAGAATTTTAACTCCCTTACCGATTGTAATGGGGCAGGGAACGTTAATTAACTATAAGTTAAAATTACACGGAATTCCCTTTGGTTGGCGGACACGTATTGTCCATTGGGATCCCCCGCATGCTTTTGCTGATCAACAATTAAAAGGACCATACTCCGTCTGGTTGCACTATCATAATTTTTACGATGAAGGTGGTAAGACGCGCATGGATGATGAAGTCCTTTATCGACTCCCACTTTGGCCAATCGGTGAAATCGCTCATCCTTTCGTGCGTGGGCAAATCGAAAAGATTTTCTGGTATCGCCGTAAACTCTTACGTGAACACCTGAAGTTTTAGTGGTGCTGACTGAGTACCGCCGGTAGTTCGGCTAAGGAATAAATAAACACATCAGCGCCTGCTTTGACTTTGGGTCTCACCGCGTAGCGACCGAATCCAATGAAGGCATCGATGTCTTCTTTGACTTCTAAATCGCTGGCACCATCGCCGACTAAAATGACTGGCTGAGCTTGAAATTCGTTTTTTAACTTTCGTGCGACGACATTTTTACCTTTGGTTTTAGAAGTGGGGCAGGCTTCGTTGTAGCCAGCGTAACTTCCGTCGCGATTAAATTTTAACTCGACGGCTTCGACTCGATCGATTCCGAGATAATCAGCCAAGGGGCGAATGGCTTGGGTGAAACCACCGCTAACAATCGCAATCGTCCATCCCGCTTGACGCAGAGCCTTTAGGCTTTCCACGGCCGTGGGTTCAATGTGTGCAATGTATTTTTGTCCAATCGACTCAAGTTCAGCGAGAGTGGGCTGAATCATGTCCAAACGTTTCGCAAAAACCGCTTCCATAGGAGTTCCGCCATTCATGGCTGCGTTAGTCATATCTTCTACGGCCTTAAATACGGCTGGTCCACGCAGACGA
>RFOO01000198.1 GCA_009926645.1 bacterium
GCCCGAGATTTTTCATCGGGTACCAGCTCGACAATGGCATGAGCTGAGCTCGATTCTAGGATTTTAAAGGTGCAGTCTCGCGCAAACCCGTGCTGTGGCATCGGTCTTTTTACTCCCTCGGCGTCTTTCCAGCTGAACTTCTCTCCCTCAGCGTAGTTTCTTCCCATCAAAGGAAAAAGGATTGGGTTGCCCCCGCGGACGTGTCCGATTTTGGTGACATCGAGTTCCGCTTGGGGTGGCCAGTAGAGGATTTCACGCGTGCCTTGCGGGAGATGTAAATCCCACCTCAGTAGTCGTGCCCCGCGAGTTAAACAGGTTTCAAAGGTAGCCGACCCAATTTTCCATCGCTCTAGGGGAGCTCCGTCGTGGGTGAACCTTTCCATGAAACTTAAGCAAACGCGAAGAACGCTCGGAGTAAATGCGGAATCTCTCGATTTACTTCTTGGTCATACGATAATGACAGACCATCCATTCCGACCCACCACGGAAATTCCATAACTCCGCACAAGCCATGAAAAAGATGCGCCAATAGGCTAACCACTTTTTCGCTTGGTTGGCGCCATAACATTCACCGAAAATTTCTAAAATTTCTCGTCGATGTTGATCGGTATTTTGTAACCAATGCTCGGCGGTTTGCCCATAATGACGACCTTCTACTTCCCATTGCGTTTCAAGTTTTAAGTCGTCTTGAAAATAAGTAGGCAAGTCGTTGGAGGGCATGATGCCACCAGTGAAAAAGTGCCGAGACATCCAGTCGGTTCCATCTTTGGATTCGAAATGGTAGGCTGAATCACGGTGTGTAAAGACGTGGAAAAAGAGTTTACCTTGTGGCTTGAGCCAAGCGGAGATGCGTCGAAGTAGTTCCGCCCAGTTTTTCATATGCTCAAACATTTCAACGGAGACCACGCGATCATAGCGACCCGCTTCAGTCGTGAATTGATTCATGTCGCAGGTGATGATGCGCACATTATTCAAACCACGACGTCGACACTCAGTTTCGATAAAAACTTTTTGCGAGGCAGAGTTTGAAACTCCAGTAATCTGCGATTGAGGATAATTTTCAGCCATCCACAGAGTCAAGGAACCCCAGCCACAGCCCAATTCCAAAATCTCTTGCCCATTGGCTAACTCCGCACGTTGGCAGGTGAGAGAAAGCATCGCTACTTCGGCTTCGACAAGACTCTCTCGACCTGACTCATAATAACACGAAGAGTACTTCAATCGTGGTCCTAGACAGAGTTTATAGAAAGCAGCAGGTACTTCATAATGTTGCTCGTTGGCTGCTTTAGTCTCCACTGCCACGGGTAGGCTACGCAGTTTTTGTGAAAATTGATCGACGTTTTTTTGACGTTCCGCCGGTGAGGATGCACGAACTTCCTCTAGTCTTTGCCGCAGGAGTCGACGGATTCCCCAACGAATCACGCAATCGGGTAGAATATCGCTAGCTAAGAGAGTGTCGAGAAATGCCACGTCTGCATCTTGGGGTATCTCTTGAGACTAGCAATACTACCCCGCCGATTTTTTATTTTTGGGTGGCCGTGGCCAGAAAGCAGAAACGCGATTTTGATAGTCGCGATAGGATTGCCCGCGACTAGCGATTAAACGCTCCTCCGTCATGGGTATCCCTGTTACCCTCGTTAATAAGTAGAACATGGTGCCCGCACAAATGACCCCAGGAACACCATAAAAGGAGGAGTTATAACTCAAAAGGGCGAATCCAAGCCAAACGAGCCATTCGCCGAAATAATTAGGGTGACGTGTCCATGCCCATAGGCCTTGGTCGCAAACATTCCCCTTGTTTTCAGGTTTTTCCTTAAATGCCTTTAATTGTCGGTCAGCTAAAGTCTCGAACAGAAGTGCAAAAACAACCAAGCTGAAACCCACCCAGTGTACGATATCCATTTTTGCAGGTGTCTCACTCGGGTGGAATCTTTGATCAATAATAGAGGCAATCAGCGGAAGGCAGAGGAAGGTGAAAGCAATGGCTTGGAAAACGTAAAAACGGAACATGCGAAAAGAAGCATCCTCGCCCCAGTCATCCCGCATTTTTTGGTAACGAACATCCTCTCGTTCAATTTCACTCAGAGTTCTTTGGGCTAAATGCGTCCCCAATCGCACGCTCCAAATGCTAACACAGAATAAAAAGACGATAACGGGCGAACTGAGTTCAGACCATGAGGTGACCAAATAAACGCCGGCACAAAGGGCAAAACTATAACTCCAAATAAAATCGATAATCGACCAGTTGTTGATACCTTTTCCGACATACCATGTAAGGCTAAATAAAACGACGGTGAGGAGGAAAACACGGAAAGTTTCGACCAAAAATTCTATGTATAGGGATGTCATTGGCCGGATTTAAACTTCATCCATTTACTTAAAAATTTTTTCAAAATAAAGTTTATTATAAATGCACAGGGAGGAACGGCAATCAGCCACCCGAGGAGGCCGTGGAGACCAGCCATCCCGAACTTAACCAAAAAGCCAGAAATTGAACGATTAAACTCTTCGATGATGAGAGTAGGATTGAGGGGCAGTTTCTCGGCTCCAGTAATCATTTCACCGAGGCGAACGAGTGGAATAATCAGAAGCAACTGCAGGGGATAAGAAAAGTAATTAATCGTCTGCATGATGAGGTGATTGAGC
>RFOO01000199.1 GCA_009926645.1 bacterium
GGTAGGATAAAGCCAGTCGCTCGAAAAACCGATGGCCAAAACATCAGGTCCACCTGCTCGAAAGAGTTGTCCAGCCGCGGCACGCGAGGTTAAGTCAAAACGATCTACGGCACGGGTAATTCGTAGCCAACTGTTGGCATCAAAACGTTTAACAAAAGATTCGCCCTGGTGCTGCAGGTAACTTTCTACCTGCCAATAAACCGAGTCTTTCGGTTGAGCACCAGGAACACGCGCTCGCCCAAACTTTTGATCGAAAGCCGCCGAGGATAGATAACTGATATGAGCGATTTGTCGGCCTATGGCCAAACCGGTTTGAGGGCCCTCTCCTGGAAGGTAATGGCCACCCCGCCATTGCGGATCGGATTCCACGCAAGCACGAGAAACGGCATTAAGGGCAATAGCCATCGGCGATTGACTCAATCCAGCGGCAAGAACGGCGATACGGCCGACTTCGTCTGGATAATCAGCCGACCAAAGAAGGGCCTGCATCCCGCCCATGGAGCCACCGACAACAGCATGCAATCGAGGAATGCCCAAATGACGAATGACGAGGCGTTGCGCCCGAACAATATCACCCAATGTAATTTCAGGGAAGAATCCGCCGTAAGGCTTACCCGTGCGTGGATCGGTAGATAATGGACCCGTGGAACCTCGACAACCGCCGATACAATTAATGCCGATGACGAAAAACCTGTCCGTATCAATCGCTTTACCTGGACCAACAAAACCATCCCACCAGCCAGGTTTGGGGTCATCTGGATGATAGCGTCCAGCCACATGGTGATCACCGCTCAAAGCATGTGGAACTAAAATAGCATTCGATTTATCGGGAAGCAGAGTTCCGTAAGTTTCGTATCGAAGAGTTAACTGCGGCAGCTCACCTCCCAGTTCCAAGGCAAAAGGCTGAGATGAAATAAAGTCGTGATACTGGGTAGGCCCCAGTGAACGCGAGGAGGATGACTTGGTCGGGCTATCGAACATGTCATAACAAGGGAAACCAGTCATCGGCCGGAGGCAAGTAGCCATTCGGTGTTGCCAGGTCATAAATGACCGCAAATTTAAAGGTCGTGCCACCAGAACCGAGCCATCATGAAGACTGTTGCGGGGAAGGCGTTGCTCCCCGCATTGCTGAGGCCCTGGCGCGCATGAAAGAGAAGGCTCTTAGAATTACTAGCCCTCGCTTAACCATGTTGCAAATCTTGGCCGAATCCAAAACTCCATTAAGCGCCGAGCAAATTCACGCGCGGGCGGGGGATGGCAATTTGGATTTAGTCACAGTTTACCGTAGTCTCGGGGCTTTAGATGAGGCCGGTGTCGTCCAACGTCACCCCTTGGAAAGAGGCCGCAGCCTTTATGCCCTCGTCTCGCAAGGACACCATCACCACCACGTTATCTGTCGTCGCTGTGGTAACATTGAGCGCTTACCGGGTTGCGATACCTCGCGACTCGAAGCAGCCGCACGCAATAAAGGTTATGCAGATTTAACACACATTATGGAAATTTACGGCATCTGCCCTGCCTGCTCTGCTCAGCCTCATGACTAAATTCCCGCGCACCGCGTTTATCCTCGGAGCTGGCCTCGGCACGCGTCTTCGACCTCTCACCGAAAACTGCCCCAAGCCACTTCTTCCTCTTGGGGATAAACCCATGGTTTTTAACGCCCTAGAGAAGTTAGAAAAAGCTGGGGTTCGTCGTTTCATTATCAACACCCATCACTGCCCTGAAAAATGGGAGCAAATTTTTCCCGATAAAAAATTGGGAGAAGCCACCGTTGAATTGGTTTATGAACCCACCCTTTTAGACACCGGAGGTGGGCTAGCGAATATTGCACGCCTACTCCAACCCGAGGACGAACCTCTCATTATCTGGAATGGAGATATTCTGAGTAGTTGCGATATACAAAAAGCGGTGGTCCATCATTTAGCCAATCAAGCCGATGTTACTTTGATTGTACGCGAAGATGGCCCGAATAAAAACGTCTGCATCACCGATGATGGATTGATTACTGATTTGCGCCATCGATTAGGCAAAAAAGATCCTCTCTATCAGTATACTGGCATCTGCATCGTCAGCCAAAAATTTGTGCAACAGGTTCCACCAACCATCGAGTCTCTGGTTGAATCTTTTCTTCGCACTCTGGAAAAAAATCCCGAAACCATTCAAGGATTTTTGGATACAAGCCCACAATGGCATGACCTTGGAACGATTGAAGAATACCAATCATTAAAGACTGAGTGGGAAAAACCAGTTCGCGGAGCGATTACCGCTGAACAAGCTACCCAGCAATTAGGCTACCATTTAATCGAAGGCTCGACTGAGCCTAAAGGTGGCTCTGGTCGAAGATATCACCGCTTACAAAAAGATTCTGGAGAAACTGCGATTCTCTGCCTCTACGACGATAGTAGACCCGAAAATCTTCTTTATGGTAAATTAGCTCAAACTTTGAAAAAGTCTGGAATCGCTGTGCCCGAGGTTCTAGTCGAGAATGACCCTCAGGGAATATTGCTTTTAGAGGATCTGGGAACGACGGACCTCTGGACACTCGCTCAACAACCCACTTTCCCTTGGCTGGAATACGCTTCCGCCATTAGCGAGGTTACTAAACTCCATCAATTAACTCCTGA
>RFOO01000200.1 GCA_009926645.1 bacterium
TAATTTATTGTTAGTCGATAGCCAAAATCCATTTGGCAATGGCTGTCTTTTGCCACGTGGCATTTTACGTGAACCGATATCGAGTTTAAAACGTGCGACCTATGTTTTTGTTACGAAGACCACGGGTGCTCCTTCGGAAAAATTAGTAACTCTCATTCGACAGCATAATGCGAAAGCTGAGATTATAGCCTGCGCTCACCGTGCGAAGGAGTTGATTGAAGTCGAAGGTCGTAAAAGTATTCCTTTATCAACTTTGGCTGGAAAAAGAATTGCGGCCTTTTCGGGTATCGCAACCCCCGAGCGCTTTGAAGAGACTCTTAAAGCTGAGGGGGCAAAGATTGTTTCGAATCGACGGTTCCTCGATCACCATGCCTTTAACGATCAGGACTTGGATGAGGTTTTAGACTCCGCCTTGAGAGCAAAAGCTGAGATGATTGTTACAACGGAGAAAGACGCGGTACGCTTACAGGCACGATTCCGTCCGCCAATTCCATTAGTTTATGTGCGACTGGAAGTCGAAATCTTAGGCGATAGCGATGGTTTTAACTCTGCCGTCGAACGGATTTGCTTGGGCGCTTCGGCTTCTCGATAAGGTTCTCTGGGCTGACCTGACGGGCCAAAGTAAGGAAAGTGTCTTGGGCCAAGGGCGCCCGTCGTCCTTGAGGTGTTAGCGCGAGATAGTCTCCATCAGGCTGCAAAGCTTTGGCATCACCGAGATTCGAGGCATAGGTTTGGAGGATTTCTTGCTCAACTCGTTTGCGCAGCGACTTATTTTTAATCGGGAAAACACATTCAACGCGCCGCAGGAAATTGCGGGGCATCCAGTCGGCGCTACCCATGAGGATAATCGGTTCGCCTCCAGAGTTTTCAAAACGGAACAAGCGACTGTGCTCGAGAAATCGGCCTAGAACGCTGTGTACGCTAATATTCTCACTCTTACCAAGGATGCCTGGTTTAAGGCAACAGATGCCACGGACTAAGAGATGGATTTTTACTCCCGCACGCGAAGCTTGATAAAGCATCTGAATGACATCGGGATCAACGAGGCTATTGATTTTTGCAAAGATGGTGGCTTTACGTCCCGCTTGAGCGGCGCTGATTTCACTTTGAATCAATTCGAGAATTCGGCGTTGTAAATCAAAGGGCGCGACAATCAGGTGTTTAAACTTAGGTTTGGCTAAGTTACCAGTGAGGACATTGAAGAGCAACCCAACATCAGCCGTGATTTCATCATCAGCGGTGAAGAGTGAAAAATCGGTGTATAGCCGGGCGGTCTTAGGGTTGTAATTTCCAGTTCCTAAATGTGCGTAGAGTTTAAGTCCGCCTTTTTCCTGACGAACAACCAAGCAAGCTTTGCAGTGAGTTTTGAGTCCCGCCAAACCGTAAACAACGTGAGCTCCGGCTTCTTCCAATTGGCGAGCCCATTCAATATTGTTCAATTCATCAAAGCGCGCTCGCAATTCCACTAAGGCAGTCACTTGCTTGCCATTACGGGCTGCTTCTTTGAGCGCCTCGACCACAGGTGAATCACCACTCGTACGATAGAGCGTGAGTTTGATGGCGACTACCGATTCATCACGTGCCGCTTGTCGTATAAAATCCACGACAGGTGTGAATGATTCGTAGGGATGGTGTAAAAGAATGTCGTGTTTAGCGATGCGATGGAAAATCTTGCTAGAGTCGATAAACTCTGCCGGCAGGGCGGGGGCAAAGCTGGGATAAAGCAAGTCAGGTCGACCCGCTAAATCAATCAGGCTGCTAAGACGCATCATGTTGACCGGGCCTGACGAGAGGAAGGCATTCATCTTCGGCAAACCTGTCACTTTCAAAAGCCAGTTTAACTCTTCTTCAGGAACTCCCTCATTAATTTCTAAACGAACAGGTGCACCTTTGCGTAGGTTACGAATTTCTTCTTCAATCACTTCGAGTAAATTACCCGCTTCCTCTTCATCGACATACAAATCGCTATTTCTGGTGATGCGAAAAACATGAGCTCCCTTGACCTCGAGACCAGTGAAAAGTCGTTCAATGAACTTTTGAATGACATAACTCAACAGGGTGAATGATTTTTGCCCTTGGTTCCCTAAACTTAAAACACGAGGTAAAATTCGTGGAATGGGGACAACCGCACGACGAGCCTCGCCAGTCGTGGTATCTTTCAGTAAAACAAGAAGATAGAGTCCTTTATTCGTTAAAACAGGGAAAGGGTGCGAGGGATCTATCGCCAGTGGCGTTAGCGCAGGTAAGATATCGCGATCAAAACGTTGAGAAAGTTCACGCAAATCTTCTTCCGTTAGACTCACGATGTTTTTGAAAATGATTTTCTCTTCGGCGAGAGCCGGCAGCAATTGTTTATGCCAACACTCCTGCTGAGCACTCACAAGTTTATGAGCTTTCTGTAAAACTTCTTCGAGGAACTCTTTCGTAGCAGGGTGACTGACCGATTCCTCTTGCTGCATCAGTCCAGCGACACGAATTTCGAAAAACTCATCTAAGTTGGAGCTGACAATCGAGAGAAAGCGGACGCGTTCGAGGAGTGGAACGGTGTTATCCTCGGCGAGTTCTAAGACTCGACGATTAAAGGTCAGCCAACTGAGTTCTCGATTGAACATGATAGCC
>RFOO01000003.1 GCA_009926645.1 bacterium
GCTGCCGATAGGCAATCAAGATTTAGCAAGCCGGTCTTGGGTGACCAAAGAAGCCAGCCGAGATCGGCATCTTCGAGTCGATTCGACCACAGTGAGGCTTGCCAAACCGCAGCACGGGCCTCTTCAGGAAGTTTATCTGTATCAATGGGGAAGGAGATGCCGAGTGAAGAGAGTCTCTCGGCCAAAACCATGGCCTCAATACGATCATCAGGAGAAAGATTATCCGCTGGAGGTAAGCGTCTCAAAAAATCCGCCCACAGTTGATAAGTTTGAACCCAAGGGGAGGGTGCTCCTGTTTGCGATAGGGTATCGATAAAACGAGTCGCGGAGAAATAATCGTCGCGCAAAGAAAGACATTCAGCAGCACGTTCAGGCAGGTTGTGAGCCTCATCAACGATGAGCATCGTATCACTTTCATTCCAACCGGGAATGGTTTCGAGCGCTGAGCGATTACGCGGAGAGAAAACATAATTATAATCGCAAACAATGACTTCAGCCTGAGCGAGCATAGCCTTGGTAATATCCCAAGGTGGCACGCCAGCGAGACGACCTAGGTCGCGAATTTTTTGTAATTCAGCTCCTTCGGCTAAGAGAGAAGAGGGATCGATGAAGGCTCGAGCCCAGTTTTTACGAATCTCCTCGGGATCATCGGGTAAACCATCCATCTCGTGTTCGGCTCGGGGTCGTAAGACCATGGCTCGCAATTCTTGTGCATTCGCTAAACGTCTTAGTTCAGAAAGCACTTGGAGTTGCCCGGATCCCTTTCCAGTAACGTAGATGAGTCGACCAACCTTGCCGCTTCGTAATAAATCGAGGGCATGGCGAAGAGCAGCGGAGGTTTTTCCAAAACCGGTGGGTGCGACGAGCAATCGGAGTCGAGAGAGAGTGGAGGCTTCCTTGAGTTCGTCGCCAACCTGTAACCATTCTGGCCTTGGTTCAGCGAAAGGCAGTCGATTAGGCAGGTTTAAGAGACGGGCATGGCTGGCGCGTCTATTTTCAGCGTGAGCAGCGAGGACCTCAGCCTGTTTTAATAAATCGGCTTCAGCCGAATGAGGTAGAGGTAAGATTTGTTTCGACCCATCGGTTGGGTCGATGAATACCAATTCTCCTTTTACTTCACGAAGGTTGGGGAGGAATCGAGCAGCATGGCAGTAAACACTTAATTGTAAGAAGTGATGGGCATAGCGTTGATAGAGAAAGTCAGGTCGACGAGGCAGACTGGTCATGACCGTTTTAATCTCACGGATGTAAAGTGTACCATCGACCTCTCGCTGTTGATCAGTTCGCCCTGAGAGAGCAATCGTCCAACCCAAGGTTTTGATTTCACAAGTCATTACTTGTTCAAAAACCCAAGATTGTTTCTCTGCTTCGGCTTGCTGACGGAGGGTTTCATGCCACTGCCTTCCTGTTTCGGCTCGCCACGGTGAGGCGGAGACTCCGGCTCCTGGTCCAGGGCGAAATGTCGCAAATTCCTGGGCGCTCAACTCAATCCGTTTCGATTTAAGATCGATGAGCATTAAGGAAGAACAAAATGAATTTCTCCTGCCGTCCAGCGTTCTAAGTCGGCGGTTAAAAGGCTGACCGTTTCTTCATCCGTTGTTTGGGCATCGAGAGGTTGCGAGAGAATGGCAGCGACATCGCTTTGACGGGGGCCGAGTCGGTTAAACCAGTGTTCATGAACGGGCCACCCTCCATCTTTAATCATTAGCCAAAGTCCTTTAAAGTAAGCACAATCAGCACGAGGACGTTCGGCCATGGCACGGAAAGTTTCTAAGGCGATACGATAGCAGACTGGTGCTGATTCCGGTGGTGGTGGATTTTTTCGTATGATGGCCGCCCAGCGACAAGCTCGCTCCAAGGTGCGATGGTTTTTGGCAATGCCAGCCTGTCGGGCAATCAGACGATAATCTCGAGCAAAACGATTTCCGCCTTCTTTTGATTTTTCTAAAACCACTTCACATTCGTCGAATAAATCGGGTGATGTGGTTTTGGGGTTGCGAGTTTGTCTAATCAAACACCGTTCCAACCCAGTATTTTCTTCCAAAAGTGTCAGTAGCCAATGCGATTCACCTGATGGGTCACGACCGAGAACAATAGCACGCAGGGCAGTGGACGACATGCGTCTTTACTTTTTGACTTTGGGGGTAGGTAAAACCGACCCAAAACTCATCAGTAAAGTGATAGCGTCGGGTACGGTTAATGAAGTTTCCCGAATCTCTTTTTCTGGAACTTGTAAAATAAATCCTGCGGTGGGGGGGAATTGCACCAAAACGACTCGGCGAAAGGTGTCTTTATTTCTTCCACTCAAGGCATCGACCATTTGTCGAATCGTGTTGTAGATAGCACCCAGTCCAGGCATGCGCTCCACTTTTTCGGCAAACCAACGATGGATAATTTTGCCAAAAATTCTCTTCGAAAGCCACCCGAGCGTCACTAGGATCATCGCCATAATGAGGGCGGAGGTAATCACGAGAGCGGTATGAAGGGGGCCACTTTCGAAATGAATGACTTTGTCGGGATTATTGAAAACGAGTGGGAGGACTGCTTGCAGGATGCCTTGCACTGGTGCACCAATCAGTCCGACTAAAATAGTGACCACGTAAAAGGTCAGACCAAGAGGCATAACCAAAAACAAACCGGTCAAAAAATTGTGACCGACACGGGAAAGAAACGTCGTTTTTTCTGGAAGGTCGGACATTCCATTACAAAAGGCCTTTTTGGTGAGGAGGCAAGAGGTCTATCGCAGGCTAAAGTTTGCTATTCATTTTATCCCGCATAGACTGAAACGAATGAAATTAGCCATTTTTTTGGTATTTATGTCCGCCTTTTTCCCAACATTTGCGAACGCCGTGGAGGATGCCTATCTGCGAACGGCACCAGGAGTTATCGAAATCAAGCAACTTCCAGCTGCTCGTTTACTTTTAGCCGAATCCTCGAATCGATACTTTTCAAGTAACAATCAGTTGTTTGGAAAACTTTTTCGTTACATCAGTTCAAATCAAATTCCCATGACAGCACCAGTAGAGGCTCGTATGGATCCTGGGGTGATGGTTTTTTACATGGACTCGCAATCGCAGCAGCGAGCGGACGTCCAGCCTTCGGCTGAAGTTAAATTTCAAGATTTACCCGTTCGACTCGTTGCGGCGATTGGTATTCGCGGTTCTTACAGTGAGGAAAATTACACCGAAGCTTTGACTAAACTTCAAACATGGTTGGCTGTTCAGACCGACTATGAAGTTACGGGCGAGGCTTACGGGGTTTATTGGAACAGTCCCTTTGTTCCCTTTTTCCTGAAGCAATCAGAAGTACATATTCCCGTGCAGTTAAAGAAGTCCCCTGGGGCTCCTTAATACTTGCTTCACTTTTTTTCGCTACTTTCGGACTGCTTTTCTAGTTCGATTTGGTCGGCGAGAATTTTACTCGGCTTATTTAGTTTTTGGGCCAACTCGGGTTTTAATTGATAAAGAGCAACTCCTTCGCCCTGAATGGTAACATAAATTCCGTTCATTACTGGGAAAGACGCCCCAAGAAGTGAGCCATCACGGCGAGAACCTATTTCTCTTTGCGAGAAGTTGCTCACGAATTCCTGAAATTCTTCAAGGGGCATTAAGACAATAATTTTCCCTCCTACTTCATCTTTTTGATTTCCAGTTAGGATACGAACCGCAGCGACCGGTGCATCACTACTGACAAACCCAGGAGGATCCAAACTGATGACGGCTGTCTTAATGGCTTTGGCTTCAAATTGTTTCGGGTTTGCTCGCCATGTATCTGCAACCATGGTGTCGCCTTTTTTGGCCACGGGGCGATTCGCAGCTAAAACAGTACCGCTCATGATTAAGCAATAAAGTAGAGTTTTTAGGCCCATGTGCGTTGATGCCATGCTAGGCCTTCACTGATTTCGCGAGCGAGACTGGGGCCACGGAAAACTAAGCCGGAGTAGACTTGTACGAGAGAGGCTCCCTCATCCATGAATCGGCCTGCATCTTTAGCCTGAGTGATTCCTCCGCAGCCAATAATAGGGATGCGACCTCCTGAAGCTTTATGAAGAAAGCGTACGACCTGCAGAGACTTTTCGAGTAATGGTTTGCCACTCAATCCTCCTTTGGTTTCACAGATTTCAGTGCCAGGTGGACGACTAATCGTGGTGTTGGTGGCAATGATGCCAGAGAACCCAACTTCATCAACGACTTGAACAATATCTTCGAGTTGTTTCGGATTTAAATCAGGTGCTACTTTGAGTAAAAGTGGCACTGGTCCACCCGCCGTTTGGAGATTTTCCTTTTTCAAGGTTGTTAGAAGTTGAATAAGCGGGGCACGATCTTGCAGTGCACGTAGTCCTGGCGTGTTTGGACTGCTGATATTGACAACAAGGTAGTCAGCGAAAGGTGCCAGAAGCTTGAATGAATAGAGGTAATCTTCGTGTGCTAATTCCAAGGGAGTGATTTTAGATTTTCCAATATTGATTCCGAGAGGGTAGGGTCTCTTGCCACGACCTGGTTGATGCAGTAAGCGAGCGCGCAAGGCATCAGCGCCAGCATTGGGAAACCCATAAGAGTTAACGACCGCTTTAAGGTGAGGGTAACGAAAGACGCGAGGCTTCTCATTACCAGCTTGGGGGTGACGCGTCACTGTCCCGATTTCCACGTGGCCAAAGCCTAAAGCTCCCGCTCCGCGCCAACCGATTCCATCTTTATCGAATCCTGCCGCTAGCCCGATGTGATTGGGAAATTTTAGTCCAAAGAGTTCGATGGGTTTTGCATCTTTTGGTAAAAGCCGACGCTCGAGTAATGCTCGCAGCGGGGTAATTGAGCCTAGAACTCCCATGCCACGCAGGCCCACTTGGTGAGCGGTTTCGGGGTCCATCGCATAAAGTGCCTTGGCTAAGACTTTTTCGTAAAGAAAGGACATAGCACCTTATTAAGGGGGAATTTTTAGAAGGAAAGCGGAGAAGGAGTCTTCTAGATGGTGAAAAAAGGGGGAGAGCACGACCGCCTCTTGACTCTCTCCTAAACTTGGTCAAACCAGCCAACATGGCTGTAACGACATCTAAACTGCTCTGGTGTACTATTCGTTATAAAAAAGAAACTGGTAACTGGTGGGTTAAGGAAAACTCTGATCCTAAGCATTACGACCCCGATGGTTTGGGTATCCTAGACCCTTATCAATTTCCCTGGGTCTTGGACATGATGGACCCATTGCGTGAGTATGGATTATCCAATGAAATCCTCGAAGCCGCCTTTGTGCCATTTCAGGTCCACTCCATTGATAAAGATGAAGTGGTGCGCTTAGCCCGCGTTGCCGAACATATTCTTGATTCCGAAGAAAAACTTTTCGCTCTCCCTAATATCAAAGATGGTGATAATGGATCGTACGCCGACTTTTTAGAACATATCATGCGTCTGCGGGTAAAGTTGATTAACGATACGATTAAGTTGGAGCAGAAGTTGACCGTTGAGGATGTTGATGAACAGCTCAGTGAGTTGCGCAATCAGGCGATGATTGAGGGTCGCGATATCCATCCCTTCGAGGAAATTACCGATATTTTAGAATTCGTCCCTGCAGGCCATGAGGTTCCTAGTGAGGATGACGACGACGATAAGCCATCTCGCACTGTGTCTCCTGAAGAAGAGATTGGTGACTTACCTGAAGTTGAAGATGACGAAAAATTAGATAAAGAATTTGAAGGTAAGTTAAAGTGGGATGAAGACGAAGAACGTCCTGAGGAAAGTGAAGAGGGAGAAGAAGGCGGAAATTCGGGTCGTCGCCGTTAATCTTTTTCGCCCACTATTTAGTCCAAAGGCTGAATTTTAATTCAGCTATTGGATTTTTGTTGGCGACGCCAAAAAGCCGTGAGGGCAAAAAAGAGTCCGCCTAAGGCGATGGCAAAATCTCCCTGTTTAACCCAGAAGGTTGGCGGAGTGTTTTCTCCTTTAACCGCCACGGGTCCAATCCTTCCCGAGCCTGAAAAATAGATGGTGGGATCTTCCCCTTGAGTCAGGGCAGTCATGCGTCCACGAGAATCGATAAATCCGCTCCAACCTGCATTACCACAGCGTAAAATGGGGATTCCTGTGGCCGCAGCCAGTAACACGGAGTGCGCATTGTGTTGGTAGGCACCAGCTTCACGTCCATACCAAGCATCGTTGGTTACGACAATCATGAGTTGTGCTCCAGCTAAAGCATGCTCACGTCCTAAAGAAGGGAAGACGTCTTCATAGCATACCAGAGCGCCAGCTTTAATTTTTTCTCCACGCTGGGTGGTCAGATTGAGGTGGGCAATATCCTGACCAGCCACGCAATCCTCTTGGATGGGGACGACTTTTCTCAGGGGGAGGTAGTTTGCGAAGGGGACATACTCGCCAAAAGGAACCAGGTGTCTCTTAGCGTAAATGGGCGACTGCAACCCCTCTGGTGTGATTACTGCAACTCCGTTGGCGTAGCCTGTTCCGCGTTTATCGATTACACCAATAATGAGGGTGGTTTGTGTAGTCTTAGCGAGCTGGGTAAGGATTTGCAGATAGATTTTATTTTCTAGGGAAATCGGAAGAGCTGCTTCGGGCCAAAGAACGAAATCGGGCCTTTGACCTTGGCTATTGGGCTTAGCTGCCTCGATGGTGTGCAAAGTGATTTGGTGAAGATGACTGTTTAAGCGGTGTGCATCCCATTTAGCATTGGGGTCAAAATCGGTTTGTACGATACCACTGGAAAAGCGGGTTGTGGACGGAAGGGTGGAGGCTGACTCACTAAAACTGTTAGCATAAAGTATGAAACTTAATCCCAAGGGTGCGAGACCTAGGTAAAGTTCTGGAGTGATTCGTGAAAACCACGTCATGGGTGTTGCAGGGCCAACCTCATGCAACTCTTTGCGAAAATGAATCAATCGGTTGATCCAACGAGCGAAGCCCAAGTTAACCAAAACAATCAAAGCCGATAAACCATAGGGACCGACCCAAGCACATAAACTTAAGATGACAGGGTTGGTTTCCTGTGTTGCAGCTAAGGGTAGCCATCCGAAGCCAGTAAGAATGTTACCGCGAATCCATTCCCCAACACCCCAAGCACCTGCTAAACCAAGAATGACTAGACAACGAGCCCAGAGAGGCGACTGATTGATTGATGGGTAAATCCAGCGAAGAGCCACTAACCATCCGAATAAATAAAGTGCACAGTAAGCCGTTAAGAAAACTAATCCAACATAGCCAAGGGGTGGGTAGACGTGTCTTAGCCAAATAAGCAGTGCAATCCAAAGCAACCAACTGACAGTGAATGAAGCACGTAGCCACGTTTTCCATTCCGGTTGTAAGTGGCTGAGCAGGATAGCAGGAAGGAGAGCGAAAAACGCTAAAAAAGGATGACCAATCGGCCCGAAAGAGAAAAATAAAAGAACCGCGGATAAGCTGAGGCCAGCCCACGTTAAGAAGGAGTGAGATCTAAAAAACGAAAGAGGAGATTCGTTCATTCGGAAAGGGTTTCCACAACTTCCCAGCCTTCATCGCGTACCAAGGCTTCTGCCTTTTTCCATTTCAAATCTTGGACCTGCTCTCCCTTGCGGATGCGAACCACCGCATTGCGACCAATTTTAGGTACACTTCGACGGTAGGGTTCTAATTTTGGGCGATTGGCTGGCGCAGAAATTCCTGATGTGTCTTCGGGTGTACCGGGTTCAGCTGGACCTGTCGCTACGGCTTTTTCTTGAGCAGCTCGCAAGAGCGACTCTAAGGCTTCCATACTAGAAGCGGTTCGAAATAGACCTGAGCAAACCTCGGTGCGCAGTTGACGCATTAACTGCTCAAAGGCTTTATAGGCTTCGGACTTATATTCATTGAGCGGATCTTTCTGGGCATAACCTCGCAGGCCTACGGCACGACGTAATTCCTCCATTTCAGTGAGGTGATTTTGCCAATGACGATCAATGGCACGGAGTAAAATATGCCGTTCGAGGTGTTGCAGTACTTCTTTAGATTCGTGTTGCTCGCGGCTGGCTTGCAGCTCGGTGATTTTTTTCATTACCAAAGCGACTGCCAAATCGCGATTGAGAGGTAACAAGTCATCGATGGTCAGGCGAATAGGGAAAGTACCAACAAACCAAGAGACAAAAGCCTCTGCACCAGTCCGTTCTGCGTTCGACTCGAAATCGCGATAGGCGGTGTCTAAGCGGTCCTCAATTTCATCAGCAATTACCTCAAGAAGAATGGTTCGAGAGTTTTCTTCGGTGAGGACGCGATTACGCAAACCGTAAACGATTTGGCGCTGATGATTGAGAACGTCGTCGTACTGTAAAAGACGTTTTCGTTGAGAATAATTCTGACCTTCAACGCGTTTTTGCGCCGTACCAATCGAGCGATTGAGTAAAGGGTGCTCTAAGGGCTCACCTTCTTTAAAAGATTTTTCCAAGAGGGAAGAGATAATGCCCGCATTGGAAAAGAGACGCATTAAATCGTCTTCCAGGGAAACGAGGAAGCGAGAGCAGCCGGGGTCGCCTTGTCGAGAACAACGACCGCGCAACTGGCGATCGACTCGACGAGATTCGTGGCGTTCGGTGCCGAGGACATAGAGACCGCCTAAATCGCGAACCCCTTCGCCTAGTCGGATGTCTGTACCACGACCAGCCATGTTTGTCGCAATCGTCACCGCACCTTTTTGTCCAGCTAAGGTAACAATGTCAGCCTCTTGCTCGTGGTGTTTGGCGTTGAGAACTTTGTGAGGTACTTTAGCGATGTTTAACATTCGACTAAAGGTTTCGGAGGCCTCTACCGAAGCTGTGCCGACAAGCACAGGCTGACCGCGATGATAGGACTCGGATACCTCTTTGATAGCGTAGTTATACTTTTCGCGTCTCGTCTTGAAAAAGATGTCGTTTTTATCGATACGAATACAGGTGCGATTCGGCGGAATCGTCACAACCGTTAGACCGTAAATTTCATGAAACTCGGTGGCTTCTGTTTCCGCGGTGCCAGTCATGCCAGCTAATTTGGCATACATGCGGAAGTAGTTTTGAATCGTGATGGTTGCGTAGGTCTTATTTTCTTTTTCAAGGGCTACACCTTCTTTGGCTTCAACGGCTTGGTGCAGTCCATCGCTCCAACGACGTCCCGCCATAATCCGTCCAGTATTTTCATCAACGATCATCACCTTACCTTCTTGCACGACGTAATGACGGTCTTTTTCGTACAGTGCAAAAGCCTTCAAGAGTTGGCCAATCGCGTGAATGTCCTCGGAGACTTTAACATAACTCGCTTCCGCTTCAGCGCGCAACTCATTGCGGCGTTCAGGCGAAAGCGATTCATCTTTATCGAGTTCGATATAGCGAGTGGGTAAATCAGGAAGAACGAAAGCGTCGGGTTCGTTGGGACGAAGAGTGTCGCGACCTAATTGAGAGAGGTCGGACTCATGGTTGCGTTCGTTAATTGCAAAATAGAGTCGTTCCTTAAGGTGGAAACGTCGGTCTTTCTCGATGTCGCTGGCGAGAATACCTTCAAATTTTTCTAAGGCTTTACGCCAGCGACCATTTTCCATCAGTCGAGCAAAAGCTTTATTACGAGGCATGCCGTGTGCCGTGAGCCAGAGTTTATCGAGCGTCGTATCACTGGGTTCGCGTCCTTCGGGTAAGGCTTTGAGTTCAGCCTCAGCTTCATTAATAATGCGGGTGACTAATTGCGTTTGTTTCTCGAAGAGACCTTTAACCTGCGAGACTAAGCGTGGAAAAGGTGGCTCTCTTTCTTCGGTAACTGGACCAGAAATAATGAGTGGAGTTCGTGCTTCATCGATAAGGATGGAGTCGATTTCATCGACGATACAAAAGTAGTGACCGCGTTGGACTTGTTCTGGAGCACTCAGAGCCATCCCATTATCACGCAGGTAATCGAAACCAAATTCAGAAGCAGTGCCGTAGGTAATATCGCAGGCATAAGCCTTTTGACGTTCGGCATTATCCATTTGATTTTGAATACATCCCACGGTGAGGCCCAACCAGCGATAGAGATGTCCCATCCACTCAGAATCTCGTCGGGCTAAGTAATCATTCACCGTAACCAGCTGGCAATTTTTTCCAGTTAAAGCGTTCAGGTAAAGGGGCAGGGTGGCGACAAGGGTTTTACCTTCACCCGTAGCCATTTCAGAAATCTTGTTTTGATGCAGAGCAATTCCGCCAATGAGTTGTACATCGAAGTGCACCATTTGCCAGGTGAGTTCATGATCGCATACCGTGGCCTTTGTTCCGCAGAGACGGCGGGCAGCATTTTTTACAACGGCGAAGGCTTCGGGTAATAAAGCATCGAGACTCTCGCCCTTGGCATGGCGTGATTTGAACTCCGCGGTCTTGGCCTGGATTTCGGCATCGCTCAGTTTTTGATACTCATTTTCGAGGGCATTGATGCGCTTCACAATGGGGGCGCATTGACGGAGGAACTTCCGATTGTGACTGCCGGCGAAGAGCTTGAGGATGCTGAGAAACATGGGTCCGGTAACAGTCTGTAGCAAACCCCGACCCAGCCCCCTGGGGCAAGCCTTGACTCACTTGTTCACGATAGGGTTTTCCGCCTTGCCGTCCCCCTTAGCCCATAGAATAGGTTTCTGTATGGCAGAAAACGTCATTATCCTCGGTACGGGCTGCGCTGGCCTTACCGCCGCCATTTATGCGGCACGTGCAGGTCTTTCTCCCCTTGTTTTAGAAGGAGGTCAGCCAGGTGGCCAATTGACCACCACTTCCGAGGTCGAGAATTTCCCAGGGTTTGTGCATGGCGTTGATGGTAATGAACTGATTTCAAACATGAAAGCTCAGGCGGAGCGCTTTGGAGCAAAATTTGCCTGGGATCGCATCGATACGGTCGATTTTTCAGGCTCCATCAAAAAACTGAAGGGCGGTGAAGCGACTTATGAAGCTAAGGCAGTCATTATCGCCACGGGCGCATCTCCTCGTCTTTTAGGAATCCCTGGTGAGAAAGAATATTATGGTGGCAATGGAGTAACAACCTGTGCCACTTGCGATGGTGCTTTTTATCGCGATGTTCCCGTCGTTGTGGTGGGTGGTGGTGACTCTGCCTGCGAGGAGGCCTTATTCTTAACGCGTTTTGCTTCCAAAGTTATTTTGGTGCACCGTCGCGATAAATTCCGGGCTTCAGAAATCATGGTGCAACGTGTTAAATCTCACGAGAAGATTGAACTGGCTTTGAATTGCACTCCACTTGAAGTACTCGGCGGTGCCGATGGGAAGGTAAATCATTTGCGTGTCAAAGATCAGGCAGGACAAACCCGAGACATTCCTTGTAAGTGCGTCTTTATTGCGATTGGCCACGTGCCTAACACCAAGCCATTCACGCCTGCTTTGCCGATTGATGAAAATGGTTATTTTGTCGCTGGTGATAATACAGTTAGTACTCCAATCCCCGGCGTCTTTGTTGCTGGCGATTGTGCAGACCATGTTTACCGACAGGCCATCACTGCAAGAATTTCCATCGCTGACTTCTTTTGTGGAATGAAGGGTAGAACATGCTCGGTGTAAGGAACAACCACATCGAGCAGATAAGGGCCATCATGGGCGAGCATTTCACGAATGGCTTCGCGAAGTTCTTCGCGCTTCATTACTTGTCGGGCTTTAATACCAAAGCCATTGGCAATCTTCACGAAGTCAGGATAGAGACCAGCCGGGTTGTCTGGGCTGCCGATGTTGCTTGCATCGCCGAGAATTGTGTGACCGCGAACGCCTGCGTAGAAACGATCTTCCCATTGAACCACCATGCCGAGGTGTTGGTTGTTAAGGAGTAAAATCTTGGCATTGATTTTCTCAATTTTCATACAGGCAAGTTCCTGAATGTTCATTAAGAAGGAGCCATCTCCATCGATATCGACTACGTGTTTCTTGGGGAAAGCGACTTTAGCACCGATAGCGGCGGGTAAGCCGAAGCCCATCGTACCAGCACCAAGAGAACTGATAAAGGTTCTTGGTTTGTTGAATTGATAATACTGTGGTGCCCACATTTGGTGCTGACCAACGCCCGTAGAAATAATGGCTTCGCCTTTGGATTCTTCGAAAAGAACTTCGACTGCTTCTTGAGGGAGAATATGCTTGGAGCCCTTGCGATCGTAGCTGAAGGGGAAGGGGTGTTCTTTTTTCCAGCCGTTAATGGTGCTGAACCACTTTTTTAAATCGGGTTTCTGGAAATTCTTTTTCGTTAATGCTAAAAGACGCTGGAGAGCGTGCTTAACGTCGGAATGAATCGGGTAGTGCGCGAATTTATTTTTGTGATGCTCTGAGCGATCGATGTCGATGTGGACAATTGTGGCATCCGGGGCGAACTTTTCGATGGCTCCCGTAATACGGTCGTCGAAACGTGCACCGAGAACGATTAACAAATCGCTCTTACAGACGGCCCAATTCCCTGCCACTGTGCCATGCATGCCGTACCAGTAGAGTGATTGGGGGTGGTTGGCGGGGAAAGCTCCCAAGCCCATTAACGTTGAGGCAACAGGAATGCCCGTTGCTTCTGCGAAATTGATTAGTTCTTGGTGGGCATGGCCCGAAAGAATACCGCCACCGATGTAGAGGACGGGTTGCTTCGATTTTTCGATGAGACGAACGACTTTTTCAAATTCGCTATCGGGTGCTTTGGGCGGAACAGGAAGGCCAGGAATGCTGACGTCGTCGATTGATTTTGGGAATACAGGAACCCATTCGTGTTGTTGAACATCTTTCGGGATGTCGATAACTACGGGGCCAGGACGACCAGTTGTCGCAATCTTGAAAGCCTTATACATGATCATCGGTAGTTCTTCGTAATTTAAAACGAGGAACGAGTGCTTCACGATGGGAAGCGTCATGCCATAGAAATCTGTTTCTTGGAATGCGGCACGGCCGATAAATTGTTGGTAAACTTGACCTGTGATGCAGATAAGCGGAATGCTGTCCATGTGTGCATCGGCAATGGCAGTGACGAGATTCGTAGCACCAGGGCCAGAAGTGGCCATACAAACTCCAGGCTTACCTGTAGCACGAGCATAACCATGAGCCATGAATGCGCCGCCTTGTTCGTGACGGGGAAGAATGGTACGAATTTTTTTCGAGCGCGTGAGCCCTTGGTGAAGCTCCATCGAAGCACCACCTGGGTAGGCGAAAATGGTATCCACGCCGAGATTCTCTAAGCATCGCACCATGACATCACAGCCACGCATTTTGACACCCGTTTTGGCGGATGTGGTGGAAGGTGTGTGGGTGGTCGATTGTTTGGCGGCGTGCTTTTTTGACATAGGAGTGTGACGGCTGGATGGCCTAGGGAACGAGTTAGAAAAGGTGACTCCACTAAAGGGGCAAGTGTGAATAACCTGAATAACACTAAAAATTGAACAAAATTCTCGAAATGATGGGGGTGTTGCAGCGAAGGCATGCCCCCTAGGTCTACCCATCAATGTCGAATATGCTTAAGTCCAGCTACCCGTATCGGTTTTTTCATCGCCTCTTGAAGGTAACGATGGGCTAGGGTGGTTGCGGTTGCCAAGTCCTGACCTAGAGCAAGTTGGGCGGTGATGGCGGCCGACAAAGTGCAACCACTCCCGTGTGTATCAATCTCGGGAATCCGTTTTGCTTTTAGGCTGAGGGTTTTACCGTCAGGCCAGGCTAAAGTGTCGATCAATTCATCTCCGAGGGCATGACCGCCTTTGAGTAAACAGGGGACTCCAAAACAGTGGGCTAATTCGCAGGCTTCAGCTTCATTCTTTTCGCCCCCGTGTGCTTTTCGCCCTAATAAAAGAGAGGCTTCATCGAGATTTGGGGTAACCAGTGTTGCTCTAGGAATGAGGTAGTTTTTGACGGCGGCAATAGCTTCGGGAGAGAGAAGGGTGGCTCCACTGGATGCCACCATGACTGGGTCGACCACGTAAGGAATGGAACTTTGTGTGAGAAAGTCGGCGACTGCTAAAACAATCTCAGAGTTAAATAACATCCCTGTTTTAATCGCTTTAGGGTGATAATGTTTGGTTACCTGTCGGCATTGTTCGATGACGAATTTGGCAGGTGCGACATGAATGTCGGAAACACCCTGAGGATTTTGTGCTGTGAGACAGGTAATGGCTGTGGTGCCATAAACTCCCTGCGCAGCGAAGGTGAGTAAATCAACCTGTATGCCAGCACCAGCGCCGCTATCGGATCCGGCAATGCTTAGAGCCACAGACATTTCAGTTTCACGATTTTTTAACATTAAAATTAAAGTTTGTTTAAGAAGGTTTTATCGATTTATGTCTTTGTTTAACGCCACTAAGCGACTCTCACTTAAATCTTAAGAATGAGCAAGCCGACTAAACAACGACGCTATATTTCATCCGATGCTCTGTTGGCTTTGGAGCGTTTGGTTGTTGGACGTGAGTGTAATGAATTCGATATTTTATCAACCGAGAGAAAGGTTTTAGCCTATATGATTTTAATGCGACTCGGTCTGGTCAAGGGGACCATCGTTGAAGTCCCCGGCCGAGGTTTCCCTGATGTGATTGTGGAGACGGTTACCGAAGCGGGACGAAAGGCTTACATGAATCGTAAATATGAGGAAAATCAGAGTCGTGTCTCGGCTAAAACCTTAATGATTGCGCTCTTGGTTTTGTTTTTTATCGGGATTTTTATTTATCGACTTAAATAGGCTTAAATATCCTGACTTTTTCGACTGTTAATAACCTATCTTGTTTGGATTGGCCCAACCGTGATTAAAGCGCGGGTTTTTAAGCCTTCTGGGATCCATGTGAGCCCCTAATCCATTGACAGCAGAGCCTGCTTTCCCCTTTTTGTGGGGTTCTGTCGCGCGACCAAATGTCTCTCGGCAATCCAATTACCCATTTTTTACACACCTATGGCCAAGACCAAAAATCCAAAAAATAAAGCCTCCTCTAAATCGTCCAAAGTGGTTTACGTTTGGGGTGATGGCAAAGCTGACGGAGATGGCACGATGAAAGCCCTCCTCGGCGGTAAAGGAGCGAATCTCGCGGAGATGACCCGTATTGGTCTTCCCGTTCCTCCAGGTTTTACCATCACGACCGAGGTCTGCACTTACTACTACGCTAACAAGCGTACCTACCCCGCTTCACTCCAAGCACAGATGGAAGCTGGTGTGCGCAACATGGAAAAAATCATGGGCACAGAATTTGGAGCAACTTCAGGAATGCCCTTGCTCGTTGCCGTTCGCTCGGGTGCTCGTGACTCGATGCCTGGGATGATGGATACTATTTTAAATCTCGGTTTGAACGATCAAACGGTTGTCGCTCTCGAGAAAGCTACCAATAACTCTCGTTTCGCTTGGGACTGCTATCGCCGCTTTATTCAGATGTATGGCGACGTTGTTTTGGGTGTGCAGAAGCGTGAAGGTGAAGACCACGAACCTTTCGAGTCTGTCATCGAAGAATTTAAGCACGAGAAATATAAAGGTGAAATCGAAGACTCAAAGCTCACCGCTGAAGACCAAAAAGAATTGGTTAAGCGCTTCAAAGCCTTGGTTAAACAACGCACCGGTAAGGTTTTCCCGAATGACCCATGGGATCAGCTCCGTGGTGCTGCGGGTGCTGTTTTCAGCTCCTGGATGAACGACCGTGCGATTGTTTACCGTCGTAAATACAACATTCCTGCCGAGTGGGGTACTGCGGTTAACGTACAAGCCATGGTGTTTGGCAATACGGGTGAGCGTTCAGGCTCGGGCGTCGCTTTCACGCGTAACCCTGCCAACGGTGTGGACGAATTTTACGGAGAGTTTTTAGTCAATGCACAAGGTGAAGACGTTGTGGCTGGTGTGCGTACACCTGAGCCTGTCATCAAACTCAAGAATGTGATGCCGAAGAGCTATGAACAGTTGCTCAAGGTTCGTCAAATTCTCGAAAAGCATTTCAAAGATGTGCAAGACATCGAGTTTACCATCCAAGAAGGCAAACTATACATGCTGCAAACGCGCAATGGTAAGCGTACCGCTGCCGCTGCCTTGAAGTTTGCTGCCGATATGGTGAAGTCGAAACTCATCGACTGGGAAACGGCTGTTTTGCGTAACCCCGCTGATCAGCTTGAACAGTTATTGGCGCCGATTTTCGATTTAGCTGAAGTAAAGAAAGCCAAAGCGATTGCGAGTGGTCTCCCTGCAGGTCCTGGCGCTGCAACGGGTCGCATCTATTTCAACGCCGACCGTGCGGTTGTGGCAGCCGAGAAGGGTGAAAAAGTTCTTCTGGTCCGCTTGGAAACCTCTCCTGAAGACCTCCGGGGTATGATTGCTGCCGAAGGTATTCTCACTGCGCGCGGTGGAGTTTCTTCTCACGCTGCTCTCGTGGCACGTCAGATGGGTAAAGTCTGTGTTTGTGGTGCCGCTGCGGTGCAAATTGATTACGACAAAAAGACGGCAACGATTGCTGGTCATACCTTCAAGGAAGGCGACTATCTCTCCATCGATGGTACTGCTGGTACTGTCTATGCTGGCCAAATCAAGACTGCTCCCTCCGAAATCGTGGCTGGTCTATTAAATGACGATAAAGCCGCCCAGAAGACGGAGAAGTATAAGAATTACGTCCAGTTGATGAAGTGGTGTTCGCAGGCGACTCGTTTACAGGTTCGCACGAATGCCGACAACCCTGAACAAACCGCCCAAGCGATGGCTTTCGGTGCTCAAGGTATCGGTCTCACTCGTACCGAACACATGTTCTTCGAAGGCGATCGTATCGATGCCGTTCGTGAAATGATTCTCGCTGAAACCGTCGAAGGTCGTCGTAAAGCATTGGCCAAAATTCTGCCTTACCAGCGCGAAGACTTCATCGGTATTTTCCAAACGCTTAAGGGGCTTCCTGCGACGATTCGTTTGCTCGATCCTCCCTTACATGAATTCGTTCCGCATGATGAAAAAGCGCAGGCCGAACTCGCGAAGAAACTCGGAGTTTCGAAGGAGAAAGTTATCTCCCGCGTCGCTGCTCTTCATGAATTTAATCCGATGCTTGGACACCGTGGTTGCCGCTTAGGTATCGCTTATCCTGAAATTACCGAAACTCAGGCACGTGCGATCTTCGAAGCCGCAGCGACGGTATTGAAGAAGGGCATCAAAGTTAAACCAGAAGTGATGGTGCCTCTCGTTGGTTTCAAGCGCGAGCTCGACTTGCAGGTCGAAGTCATCCATCGCGTAGCAGCTGAGGTTCAAGCTGAGAAGAAAGTGAAGATTCCTTATACCGTGGGAACGATGATTGAAGTTCCCCGTGGTGCATTAACAGCCGATGAAATTGCTCAGACGGCCGAATTCTTCAGCTTCGGTACCAATGACCTTACGCAGACGGCCTTAGGTGTCTCTCGTGATGACATGGGTAACTTCTTGGGTGCTTACACGGAAAATGAAATCTTCAAAAAGAATCCGTTTGCGAGCCTCGACCAAACTGGCGTGGGTCAACTCGTTAAGATTGCAATCGAGAAGGGTCGCTCGACTCGCCCCGATATCAAGCTTGGTATCTGCGGTGAACACGGCGGTGAGCCTGAATCCGTGAAGTTCTGCCATCGGGTAGGGCTTTCCTACGTCTCTTGCTCCCCATACCGCGTTCCAGTCGCTCGACTCGCCGCTGCCCAAGCAGCCATTGAGGAAAAGCGAGCAGCTAAGAAGAAGTAAGCCAAGAGACTAGATTTCAAGTAAGGGGCGAATCGTGAGGTTCGCCCCTTTTCTTTGGGTTGGTGCGTACTAAGGGGAGGTCTGGTAACAAAATTTCACAATTTTGTGTCGTCCTCCCTCCCTGATTTCCGACAAGGTAGGGGAGACTTCATGAAACGTCTTTACGTCGAAAAAAAGCCCCCCTTTCGGTCTGAAGCCGAAAGCTTGTTGCGCGATCTGCGCGACTCGCTTGGCCTACCTTCTTTGCAGGGAATTCGTATTATTCAACGCTACGATATCGAAGGCGCCTCTGAGTCTTCAATCAGCCAAGCGATACCTACCGTTTTTGCAGAACCTCCGGTCGATGACGTAACGGTTGAGTCTTTGGCCATCGCGGCAGGTGAGGTGGTATTTGCGGTTGAGTATTTACCAGGTCAATTTGATCAGCGTGCCGATTCGGCTGCCCAATGCTTGCAAATTGTTAGTGGTGGTCAGCGCCCCGAAGTTGCCGCTGCACGCGTCTACATTCTTTCCGGAAAACTGTCCGATGAGGATGTTAAACGAATTAAAGCTTATCTCATCAATCCAGTCGATTCGCGTGAAGCAACTCTGGTTAAGCCTGATTCTCTTCGTCGAGCGGCTCCTGTGCCTGCGGCCGTGGCTTCGGTGAAAGACTTTCTAAAAAAATCATCCACTGAACTTGCGAGTTTACGTAAAAGCATGGGTTTAGCGATGTCCGATGCCGATTTGGCTTTCTGTCAAAAATACTTTCGCGATGAGACTAAGCGGGAGCCGACGCTGACAGAGATTAAACTCTTGGACACCTATTGGTCAGATCATTGTCGACACACTACCTTCTTGGCTGAATTGACTGCCGTTGAGTTTGAGCCTTCTCCTTTATTAGAGCCTTTTCGACAAGCTTGGCAGAACTATCAATCGATTCGCTTAGGCCTCAATCGCCAAGGTAAGCCGATTTGCTTGATGGATATCGCCACGATTGGTGGGCGAGAATTAAAGCGACGCGGTATTTTGGATGACATGGAAGACTCGGAGGAGGTCAATGCGGCCTCGATTGTCGTTCCTGTGGAAATCGATGGTAAGGTGGAGGAGTGGTTGGTCATGTTTAAAAACGAAACGCACAATCACCCGACAGAAATTGAGCCCTTCGGTGGTGCCGCCACCTGTTTGGGTGGTGCGATTCGCGATCCTCTTTCAGGTCGATCCTACGTTTACCAAGCGATGCGGGTGACGGGCGCGGCTAATCCTCTCACTCCCTATCAGCAAACTCTACCTGGTAAATTGCCACAGCGTAAAATCACGACGGGTGCAGCTGCAGGGTACTCCTCTTATGGTAACCAAATTGGTTTAGCGACGGGACTGGTCTCGGAGCATTACCATCCAGGTTATGTAGCGAAACGGATGGAAATTGGTGCCGTCGTGGCCGCTGGCCCTCGTGCATGTGTTCGACGCGAAGTTCCCGCCCCAGGTGATGTCATTGTTCTGGTTGGCGGACGTACGGGGCGTGATGGAGTGGGTGGGGCGACAGGCTCCTCTAAGGAACACACCGAAACGGCTCTCCAAAATTCAGCGGAGGTTCAGAAAGGCGATGCTCCTACCGAACGTAAGTTGCAGCGTTTGTTTCGCAACCCTAGCGTCAGTCGTTTAATTAAACGTTGTAATGATTTCGGTGCAGGTGGTGTCTCGGTAGCAATCGGTGAATTAGCACCGTCTTTGCATGTGCACTTGGATCGCGTACCATTGAAGTATGATGGGCTTGATGGAACAGAAATCGCACTTTCCGAATCGCAAGAGCGTATGGCTGTTGTGCTTGAGCCTAAAGATGTCCCAACATTTTTAGCGGCAGCCCGCCAAGAAAATTTAGAAGGAGTTGCGGTCGCTGATGTCACGAACACTGGACGGTTGGTCATGGAATGGCGTGGTCAACGTATCGTCGATATCTCGCGCGATTTTCTGGATACGAATGGCGTCACACAAACGGCGACGGCTCATGTGGTTGCTCCTGACTTAGAAAAAAATCCTTTTGCGGTTACGCCTAAGACAGTAACAGCAGATGATTTCTTGGCCATGGTTAGCGCTCTGCCTTTGGCTTCGCAGCGTGGGTTAGTTGAGCGTTTTGATGCTTCGATTGGTGCCAACACCGTTTTGCATCCTTTCGGTGGTCTAACGCAGTCAACTCCGCAAGAGGCTATGGCAGCTAAGTTGCCTGTATTGCAAGGTGAGACAGATGTCTGTACCATCATGAGTTACGGATTTAATCCTGAAGTGGCTCAATGGTCACCAGGGCATGGTGCGGTTTGTGCAGTGGTTGAATCACTCGCTCGTTTGACGGCTGCAGGAGGAAACCCCGCTCGTGCTCGACTGACTTTCCAAGAATATTTCGAAAAATTAGGACAAGATCCTAAGCGTTGGGGTAAGCCTTTGGTTGCCTTATTGGGCGGACTGGAGGCTCAGTGTGCTTTCGGAACAGCAGCCATTGGCGGTAAAGATAGTATGTCGGGTTCCTTTAAAGATCTCGATGTGCCTCCGACTTTGGTTTCTTTTGCCATTGTTCCTGGAAAAGCCTCGGAGGTTGTTTCGGCTGAGTTTAAGCAAGCAGGTTCTACGGTCGTCGTCATTGAGGTGCCTCGTACCTCGGCCTTGTTGCCCGACTTAAAGGTGGCCCAAAATCGCTTATCGGCTGTTCATCGCTTGATGAAGGCAGGAAAAATTCTTGCTGCGACGGCGGTCCGTCAGGGTGGAGTAGGGCATGCCTTGGCACGTATGTGTTTTGGTAATCGCTTAGGAGTTGCCTTAGACGCTGTACCTTCAGCCGATTTCTTTACTCCTTCCTACGGTTCGCTGGTTTTAGAAGTCGCGCGCCTTTCTGACTTGGGTGATTTGCCTCACCGTGTTCTTGGAAAAACGACTGTTCAGGCTGAAATCACTTGGCCGGGAGTTCAGGTTTCTGTGGAAAAACTTTTGCAGGCACACGAGAGTCTTTTAGAGTCAGTTTTCCCAACGCGAGCTTCGGAGCCTGTTGGACAGCCTGAAACCATTCATTTTGCTCAGCGCTCAGGTTTAAAGCCTAAGGTTCGCGTTGCTCGTCCACGCGTTATCATACCCGTTTTTCCTGGAAGTAATTGCGAATACGATACCGCGAGAGCTTTTCGCCAAGCTGGTGCAGAACCGGAGATTCTTGTTTTCCGCAATCACGATGCACAGGGCTTATCCGAATCACTCCAGGCTTTAGCACAGGCGATTCAACGTTCTCAGATTTTAATGATACCTGGGGGATTCTCGGCCGGTGATGAGCCCGATGGTTCGGGTAAGTTTATTGCCGCCGTTTTTAAATCCCCAGTGGTTCGCGAGGCTACCATGGAGTTATTAAAATCCCGCGATGGTCTCGCTTTGGGTATTTGTAATGGATTCCAAGCCTTAATTAAATTGGGGCTCGTTCCTTTTGGTGAGATTCGTGATATCGATGCACAGGCTCCCACACTTTTCCATAATGCGATTGCCCGACATCTATCGCGTTATGCCTATACCCGGGTGGCTTCCGTGAAATCCCCTTGGTTGTCGCGACTTGAGGTTGGTCAAGTTCACCAGATTCCTTTCTCGCATGGTGAGGGTCGCTTTGTGGCTTCTCCAGCGGTTATGGCGGAACTTATTAAAAATGGCCAAGTGGCCTTCCAGTATTGTGATGCCCAAGGAGTCCCTTCGCATCGGATTGAGTGTAATCCTAATGGATCGGTGCAGGCTGTTGAAGGTATTACGAGTCCTTGCGGACGTGTTCTCGGAAAAATGGGGCACAGCGAGCGACGCGGATCTCAGGTGGCAAAAAATATCCCTGGAAATAAATTCCAGGGATTATTTGAAGGTGGCGTAGACTACTTTAGTTAACCACTCCGAAATAACATTTAATAATGAATTAAGGGGCGCGCTCGCCTTTACCTTCGCCTTCTTTACCTTCGTTGTCCTCGATGACGAGCTGCTTGTTTTTGACGAGTTCAGCTATTTTGCCGCCCGTCATATCGATAATCCAAGTACGTCCTTTAATTTTTTTACCTGGGGCGGTGGTTAAAACGCCATTCAATCGATCGTATTCATTACGTCCGTCGAAATCGGTGCCATAACGCTTGGCAAATTTCGCTGCATCCGCGGCAGGAATCGCTACGAGAATGCTTCCTCCGAACTTTTTATCATGACGATCAATCGTCCTCGCATGGAAAAAAGCGATTTCAGTATTAGGGCTTTTCCAGTTTACGGGTTTGACGAAGGATACATCGAGGTCGACATTTTTGCCTTCGAATTCAAGAGGTGTCGTAAGAATATACTCAGCGGTGCGTTTAGATTCGCCCGCGTAGGCCAACGTTGCCCATGAAGCTAATAGTCCAGTGAGGAGTGTGGTTATAATTTTCATAACATTTGATATAACCCTGCGACCTGGCCAAAGTTGCAAAAAAGATTTTTCGCTAGGATTTAAGCTTCTTAAAGGCGGCCAAGGCTCGGTCTCTGCCCTCATTTAACCCAACGGCGGGAATGGGGTAATTGACTCCCAGTTCGACGCCTGCGGCCTTCAGGACGTCAGCCGGTGCTTCCCAGGGCTTGTGTATCCATTCGGCTGGCATTTTAGCTAATTCGGGCACGTACTGCCGAACATAGGTTCCGTGGGGGTCAAATTTCTCGCCTTGGAGCACGGGGTTGAACACACGGAAATAAGGTGCTGCGTCCGCTCCGCAACCGCCTTGGAGAAGGTGTTTAACGAGCACAGAAGCGGCAATCATCCGCACACGATTATGTTGCCATCCCGTTTGCCAAAGTTGGCGCATCCCCGCATCGACAATGGGAAATCCTGTCCGGCCTTTTTGCCATGAGCGAAGAAGTTTGGGATCGGGTGCCCAAGGGAAG
>RFOO01000021.1 GCA_009926645.1 bacterium
GACGGCCACTCGGCTGGCGGTGAAGCTGGACCTAATCTTGCTGGTGTCGCCAAACGTGGTGATCGTCGTTACTTACTTGAATCGATTGTTCATGCTAACGCCGCTGTTGCATCGGGCTATGGTGCCGTAAATATCGAATTGGTTAATGGAGGTGCTTTGACTGGTACCTTGCTTCAAGACACCGCCAACTTTGTCGATGTGGATGTCGCTGGTAATCGTTGGCGTGTTTCGCGTAGTGATATTAAGTCCATGACGCCTCCTGTGTCAGGTATGCCAGTCTTGGAGAATGCTCTTACTCCAAACGAGGTGCGCGATTTAGTGGCCTGGCTTTCGACCCTCGATAGAGGAGTAGAAAAAGAAAAACTTCCTGATCCTAAGCCTCTCGATATCTCGACAATAAAGCCTGTCGCCTCGGTCGCCTTGGCTTCTAATATTGACCCTTCGGTTATGTCATTGGGCAAAGCTGATTACCAAATGTGTGCAAGCTGTCACGGACCAAATGGTGAAGGTGGTATTGCACCTCCTCTGGCTAAGTCAAACTGGGTCAACGGACCCGTGGAAAACCTCATTCGCATTCAGTTACGCGGTCTACAAGGGCCGATTACGGTTTCAGGTAAGGCTTACACTCCACCGATACCGATGATGCCTCTAGCTCAGCAGACTGATGAGCAAATTGCCGCCGTATTAACTTACATCCGCAATAGTTTTGGTAATTCTGCTTCCGTGGTTAAGCCCGAGGAGGTTAAAGCCCTTCGCGGTGAAGTGGGTAAACCGATGCTGACCGAGGCGGATTTAATCCCTGCCAAATAATCTACTATATAGTTTAGCCAGAATCTCAACGAGGGGTGCCACACAATGGCACTCCTCGTTTTTTAGGGTCTTCGAATGTGGTTAGCCCAAGCCTTCCCAGTTTCATCATAAAATTCAATCCGTTCGATGGCTTGATCGATTTCTTTATCAAGACGGGGAAGGATAATAGCGGATTGCGGATGCATCGTGTAGGTTTGTTTTGCTCCTCGCGTGATTTGACTGACTACGCGGAGGGAGCGCTGGCGAATCTCACATCTCACAATCGTGATTTCTGTGGCAATAGCGGTATCCGCATCATCGATGGCAATGACCCATTCTTTGGAAAAGTTGGGCTTGATAGCATTTAATCCATTAAGGGCTGCGGGGTGAAAGTGTTGATCAAATTGAGCTTCGTTTTCGATAATGAGGTAGCGTGGCCCAAAGGTTTTGCTGACGATAAAAAAACGCTCCAGCTTTTCGCCCTTTAAAACTTTGGTTGATGAAGGCGTGTTTGATTTAAAATAAAAATAGACGCTGAGGTTGATAAACAGGGCAACAATCGCGAGGCCTGTTGCCCAGATCCAGTGCTTATCGATTTTCATTGTTCTAGGTTAGGGAGGTTATTCCTTGGGTCAAGGTGGGGGCCTGAGCCTTGCATAACCTCATTAAGGCTGGTTAAATAAAAAAGCCCCAGGGTTCTGGGGCTTTTTGTTTGGTAACAGTGCTTCCGTTTAAGCAATGGTAACCTCTTTGGAGAGGTAAACATCCTGAATGGTGTGCAGGAGTTTCGCACCTTCTTCAATTGGACGTTGGAAAGCCTTACGACCCGAGATGAGACCTTGGCCGCCTGCTCGTTTATTAATAACGGCCGTTTTAACGGCTTCAGCGAAGTCATTGCTTCCAGAGGGGCCACCTGAGTTAATTAAGCCAATACGACCCATGTAGCAGTTGGCTACTTGATAGCGAGTGAGGTCGATGGGGTGATCGGAACTTAAGTCCGTATACATACGCTTGTCGATTTTGCCGTAGGATGACTCGGTTTGTTGGATAGCGAGGTAGCCACCATTGTTCTCAGGAAGCTTCTGTTTGATGATATCGGCACAGATGGTTACGCCGAGGTGGTTGGCTTGGCCTGTAAGGTCGGCTGCCACGTGATAATCCTTATCTTTCTTGAAAGCGCTATTGCGAGTATAGCACCACAATACAGTCGCCATGCCTTGCTCGTGGGCCATTTGGAAGGCCTTGGAAACCTCAATAATTTGGCGGTTGGATTCGGCGGAACCGAAGTAGATTGTGGCTCCAATCGCCGCACAGCCCATATCGGCGGCTTGTTTGATGGTGCCGTACATAACTTGGTCTCCTACATTAGGGTAGGTGAGCAATTGGTTATGGTTAATCTTTACCATGAAAGGAATTTTGTGGGCGTAGCGACGCGATACACTGCTCAAGACGCCATAGGTTGAACAAACAGCATTGCAGCCACCTTCGATGGCCAACTTCACGATGTTCTCACCGTCGAAATAAATAGGGTTTTTCGCAAATGAGGCACCCGCGGAGTGCTCGATACCCTGGTCAACGGGGAGAATGGATACATACCCAGTGTTTGCGAGACGACCAGAACCGTAGAGACGTTGTAAGTTAGCGAGAACCCGATTGTTTCGATCGGAAGCACCGAAAGCGTATTCAACCCAGTCGGCACGAGGGTGATGAATTTGGTTTTTATTAATCTTCGGATTGCTGAATCCGAGGAGGGATTCTGCTTCATTGCCGAGAAGTTTTTGGATTTCGCTGTAGTTGCTCATAGTAAGAGTGTGTCGATACTATCTACAAAAGGTGGATTCTAGGCTTAGGCATCAAGCCATAATTTAGTTTCACCCCGAAAAGGTTTAGGAAGTGGCGTCTCTTGCCTAGATTCGGGCTGAACTTGATTAAATTTGCCAATCTTCCGTTACAGCCGAAGCCGGTTTGGGTAAAACGGGGTGGGGAGCTGTCACAATGTGCAAAACGGCCTGAGCGTTACCGGTTAACTCTCGAGCTCTTTTCACCGCCTGGGCGAGAGCCAAGGTGGGGTTTGTTTTGTCCCAAGGGATAACATTTTCGTGCCCGATGGTTTTAACCAGACCCGCTTTTTCAAAAATTCGCATCGTTTCTGGTTTAGCCTCGCAAAGAATAAGATGACGACTGGAGGATTTTAAAGTATTGGCTAAATCTTGAAGCAATAAAACTCCATTGGCATCCAGATGATGTGCTTCACGGAATTTGAGAATGAGTACTTTTAAATTTGGGTCAGCGGATGCTCTCCGTAGGTGTTCATGAAAGGCTTGTGTGGCACCGAAATGCAAACTGCCTTCGACGTGTAGAATCGAAATGCCAGTGGTTTTCTGTCCCTTGGGTCGGTGTTTAATTTCTCCCGTTTCAGAGAAGTCGTATTCTACTACCTCGGGCTCGGAAGTCTTTTTAAGATAAAAAGCGACGGCGATTGCTGTACCAAAAAAGATGGCTACATCGAGGGGGGCGATGAGAGCGGTTATAAAAGTTGTTAGAAAAACCGCACGATCTTGAAGGCCTGATTTAAGAATCAGTTTTATGGTGGGTAAATTCGCTAATTCGATTTCAACTAAAATGACAATGATTGCCAATGAGGCTAGGGGCACAACGGCCACCCAGCTACTGGCTAAGTAGGCACCTGCCAGAATGAAACCGCCACAAAAGAGAGAAGCGAGTGCGGTGCGTGCACCGCTGGAAATGTTGAGTGCGGAACGGCTAATGGAGCCAGAAGCAGCCATTCCGCCAGTAAAAGCACAAACGAGGTTAGCCATGCCGAGGCCAAAAACTTCTTGATGGAGATCGGAAGGACGGCCCGTTTTAAGTGCCGATGCACGAGCATTGGCAGTGCCTTCAATCACAATAAGCACGGCTAGGGCGAGGGCAGGGGAGAATAAAACCGATAGTGTGCGCAAGGAGAAGTCGGGTTGATACAAAGTAGTCGCAGAGCGAGCCGCATCACCGACATACAGCACCAGGGCATGAGTGCTTCCCTGGTTATTAGCCACGTTTTGCGCTAACATTGCGCCGAATGTCGTAATGGCAACCGAACCCAAGATGGCTCGACCTGTGCCGTAATTTTTTCGCAAAATATAGTAGGCGATTCCAGTGATAATAGCGAAACCCAACTCGGGGTTGATTAACTGCCGACCCATTTTGATGAGATACCAAAAGACTTCAGGTAAGCTTTCACCTCCATGCTCTCCTGACATGCCCACGGCAAATGGTAACTGCAGGGCAATAACTCTTAATGCCGCTGCGGCGATGTATGCGGAAATAACTGTGCGAGGGACGAAATCAACAAAGCCGCTCAATCGAAGCCACGAGGCAATCAGGAGGAAGACTCCCGTCATGAGTATGAGGGTTGGCAAAGCGGCAACGCGTTGATCGGGCGATACAACGCCCAGCGTAGCAAATGTGCCCAGAAGCATGGCTGCCGAGGCATTGGTTGGGCCGGCGGAGAGATTGATGGAGCCTGTGAAGATGGCTGAAATGAGAGCGGCCACACCACAACCCACCAGTCCACACCATACCGGCAACCCTGCTTTCATGGCAAACGCCATCGACATAGGGAAAGCGAGGAGGGCAACGTTTAACCCAGCGATTAAATCAGCCTTTAAAGAAGTTTGAGTCGTTTCCGCAAAAGCTCGACGTATTGGGAAAAATTGAGGCCTGGGTATTTTACCTAATTGTTGGGCAAATTGGCGAAGGCGAAGAAAAAACGTGGTAGAACTGGAACTCACTTCACTTGTTTTGTCTAAGTGACCAAAGCACTCAAACGCTTTTTTCGGAATTGATGAAAAACTTAGGAATCAATCTGTCCGATCAACGATTGCTGTAAAAGTCCAAAACAAGAGTAACACGCCAAAGCATGGCGTTTTTCATTAGGCAGATTTTCATCATCTAAATCCTCTGCGCCTTCGAGTTGGGAGTCAGGAATATCCGAAAAAACTAATTCTCGAAGAGCGAATCGAACGGCGGAGAGAGCACGAAGGAAAGCGAGGGATTGAGCTTCGTTCTTTAAGATAATCACGGCAGGGTCCCCTTTGGCATTAGCAAAGGCAGCAGCCAAGAGGCGGGCCTCTTCTCCCGCTTGTGCCGAGAGACTTTCGGTCCAAAACGAGGCTAATTCAGAATCGCTATCGGGGATTTTGGCACGATTAACCGAGACTCTAGCCGCCGCTGGGGCAATAAGGCGTAAAAGATCAGTCAGCACATTACGTGCTTCAGCCGTCATGGTTAGTCTGAGTTCAGCCATTTTTTTCTAATTGTGCACTGAGGTGCCATTGTTGGAGTTCGAGAACAATCATTTCTGCTCTCTCCAGTTTACCTGTCCACACAATGGCTCGTCCCTCATTGTGTACTTTAAGCATATATTTTTTAGCTTGGGTGTGAGAGACACCCAGAACATTGGTTAAAACGATAACTACGTAATCTTGATAATTTACCGGATCATTAAGTACGACGACATTCCAATGGGGGCTAACTGAGACAACTTTTTCGGTTCCAATCTCAGGTTTAATTTTAGGTTTGGCCATCGGCAGTCAAATCTCCTGAAGAGCGTAACGATTCTTCAAGCCTCTGCAAGCCATCGATGAGTTGTTTTGTTCTTTTTATCGCTTGGGGGTCGCGGGGTTTGCGGTCGATTTGACCAGCAAGATGGACCAGTCTTGTGCAGCCCATCATGCCCAGCATGCCAGAAACCGCATGGGCTTGAAATCGAATATCCTTGGGATCGTTTTTAGCCAAGGCTGTTTGGAGTTTTTCAATAAAAGAGTGGGAGTACTTAAGAAAAACACGTGCAGCACATTTCAAGTCTTCAGCCTCCTGCTCATCGGCAAGTCGAAGGTTTTTAGTGAACTCATCACTATTGTCGGGTAATTCATTGGATTGGCTAACGACCTTGATTTTTTCGACTAAATCAGCGCCACGCAGTGGTTTTACCAAATAGGTTTCAAGACCAGCCTTTTTACAATTGGCCCGTTGGCCTGGTTCATTCATTCCCGTTAATGCAATCAAGGGGATGGGTTTTCTTTTTAAGCGTTTCTCTTCTCGACGAATGGTTGTTGCCACCTCGATGCCTCCTAAAAGTGGCATTTGTAAATCTAAAATAACGAGATCAAATTCTTTGATTCGCCAGAGTTCCAAGGCCGCCATCCCGTCGACCGTGGCACTGACCTCGTGACCAGCCCGTTTTAACTGTAAAGAAATTAGCTCACGATTTACTTCATTGTCTTCTGCAATCAAGATGCGCAATGAACGCTCCGTTTTTTCTTTAGGTTTTACGAGAGAAGGTGTGACTTCCGTACTTCGCTTTTTGTCTTCAAGGAGATTGCGTAAGGTTTGAAGATTTACAGGTTTAGGTGCGACTCGATAGCCGTGAAAAGGGTAATCAAAATCAGTCAACAAAATGATCGAAGTTGAACTGGTTTGAGGTAGTTGTGGAGAAGTGTCTGCGGGGATATCGATAATGAGGTAGTCGAAATTTTCATTGCCGATGATTTTATTTATCTCCTCGGTGCTAGGGGCGGTTATCACTTTGGCACCCCAGAATTGAAGGCTTTGACTCAACCACGGTTGGAGATGGGGGCAGGAGCATTGCAATAGAATCTTCTTTCCTTTCAGGATTTTAGGAGTCGTGGCATGAAGTGGACGAACCGAAGCACAATGCAGTTTAACCGTAAAACAAGTGCCTTTGCCGATATCGCTTTCTACGTGAACATCTCCTTCCATCGCTCTGGCCAGAGATTGAACCATTGCTAAGCCTAGCCCTGAGCCTCCGTAGCATTCAGCCGTGTTTGGTTCCGCTTGAGTGAAAGGTTGAAAGAGGAAGGCCAAACGTTGTTGCGGAATACCAATTCCAGTGTCTTTGACTTTCATTTCGACTCGATAGCCTGTGGCCGATTCTCGAAAGTTTAAAGAGGCATGAATTGTCCCCTTGGCGGTAAACTTTACGGCGTTGTGTAAGAGATTGGTAAGAATTCTTTTAAACTTTATTTTGTCTCCCATGACCTGTTCGGGGGCGTCAGCGGGAGTAAATCCTAAGAGTTCGATTCCTTTGGCTCGTGCCTTGGGATAAAGGGAGGCGAGTGTCTCATGAAAAGCACTCACTGGATCGAAAGCGATTAGCGAGAGTTTGCCCTGTCCCTTTTGGAACTGGGCAAACTCAAGGACGTCTTGAACGAGGTTGGATAACTCCTCGGCGCAGGTTTTTATTTTTTGTAAAACCTGGGCTGACTCGGGTGAGTTCAGCGTAGGCATGTTTGTTTCGCATAAACCTAAAATTGCCTGCACGGGATTTTGAATTTCGTGAGCCAAGTTGGCCGCAATTAAGAAATCAGGATTTTCTTTAGACATAGTGGGAAAAAGAGATCGATTGTTGGCTCATGGAGTCATCCCATTCTCAGCGAACGCTTGAGTGGTGAAATGAGTTATCACGAGTTCCGCCATAGCAGAGCCTCTCCTTTAAGTAGTGAATCGATTTTTGGATAGAAAAATCTTACTGAGGTATTTCCTTTATAGAATTTTTCTAATAAAAATGTTCACTTTTAGGCGAATGGGGTTAGATTCGGTTTAAATATATGCATTTCGAGCATCATCGTCAGCCCCTCGCAACGCGCGAAAAGTTTCTCCGTCGCCTAGGGCGATTCGCTCTTTATGCTTTAGGCTTTTTAACCTTTTCACTCTGCGTTGGAGTCTTTGGCTATCACTGGATTGCGGGGCTTCCTTGGATTGATGCCTTGCTCGATGCTTGCATGATTTTGGCGGGCATGGGTCCAGTTTCGGTTTTGACGACGAATGAGGCCAAGCTCTTCGCTTCATTTTATGCCGTCTTTAGTGGCGTGGCCTTTCTGACCACGTTTTCGATTTTGATCGCTCCTGTCTTACACCGCGTCCTGCACCGCCTACACTTGGGTGATGGTGTGGATCGACGATAAAAGGGGTGCTCAGGAAGGGACTTGAACCCTTACGCTTTAGGGGCACTAGAACCTGAATCTAGCGTGTCTGCCATTCCACCACCTGAGCATTTACCGACAAACTTTTGAGCAAAGAGGGTGAGGGGAGGGTGTCAAGGTTAGGGCTTGCGAAGTGACTTGAGCATATAAACGCAGTCGAGTTCTTGACCAAATTTTTGTCCGACCCCCTTCAACAGCCCTGCTTGTTTGAATCCCAAACTCTCGTGGAGCTTAATACTTGCCGTTTGGTCTCCTGAAATTCGAGCGACGACCGAGAGATGTCTCAATGCTTCGGCTCGATTGAGTAGGGCCTGGAGAAGTTGTTTCCCGTAGCCCTTTCCGTGGTAGAGGTGGTTAATAAATATAGAATCTTCAACCGTTTTGGACCAGCCCTCCCGGGTATTATAGGGGGAAATAGACCCCCAGCCGATAATTTTACTGCCTAATTCGATGACCATGACTGGGTGGGAGTTTTTTCTGTTTCTGAACCATTTCTTACGTCCATCTAGGGTTTCCTCGGATAAATGCCAGGTGCAGGTGCTCCTATTTACATAATAGTTGTAAATATCGTTGATGGCTTCGGCATCAGCCTCGGTGGCTAGGCGGATACAGGTATCCATGGTGGGGGTAAAATTAGACACAGCTTTTACTTAGGACAAGAATAGGAAATCCCGTTGACAGTTAAGGCAGAGAAGCCTTTGTTGGCCGACCTGTCCTTTTAAAGGCCCTCAGACCATGAAAGTTACATCCTCACTCAAATCGCTCAAGAAGCGTCATCCTAATTGCCAAGTCGTACGTCGCAAAGGTCGTATCTACGTGATCAATAAGACCCATCCACGCTACAAAGCACGCCAAGGTTAATCCCTATAAACCCCTGTTTTTATGAAGAAAGAAGGTCATCCCGAGTATCAACCAGTCGTTTTTGTGGACGTTTCTACCGGCCGCGAATTCCCTACGCGTTCGACCATGAAGTCGAAAGAAACCAAATCCATTGGTGGGGTTGAGCACTTCGTGATTCGTCGAGAAGTGACGATGGATTCTCACCCTGCTTACACCGGTGAAAAGCGCTTTGTCGACTCCGCTGGTCGCGTTGAGAAGTTCAACACCAAGTTCCGTCGTAAATAATTTTAGGTTCAGAAATGATCCAAAAGCCCGCTCGGTTTACCGGCGGGCTTTTTTGTTGGTCTCCCGCCAAGGACGATGACTTAAGGAATGCGATGGAACTGCGTTGAGGCTTTTTTGCCTAAAAAAGTAAATTAAACGATTTTTTATCTCAATTTTAGGATGGAATTGAATAAGTGAGTCACCAAATTTTAAAAATTAAAAAAAGCCCAGTTTTAATGGGTTTTTATGACTATTATGATTTATTAACAGAGGGTGTTAATAGAGTGTTTATAATGCGTAATAGGGGTCATTAGTGCTTAAAAATACCACTTTATGCTTGATTTTGAAACCTTACCGTAACAATACTGCCCACGCTATGAAGCATATCCTCCCTATCCTAACCGTAACGACCCTCAGCGCTGCTGCTTTCGCTCAAACGGCTGCTGCCGCTCCTGCTGGTCTCTCCTACAACCGCGTCGGTGTTAGCTATCAAACTAACAAAGACAGCGCTGGAGAACACCCCACCTCCATCAGCGCCTCCGCTTTCATTGGTTCTTCCAATGTTCTCGTTTCTGGCACTGCTGACCTCACCTCTGCTGGTGATGATTCCGTTTCCCTCGGCTACGTCTTCAAGAACGTTGCTGCTGGCGTAGATGCCACCGTATCTATCGCTTCTAACGACAACTACGGCATCAACCTCCGTCGTGCGCTCAATGAAGTGATTTCTGGTCTCGAAGTCGCTGTTGGCTACAACCGCGCTATCGGTACTGACTATCAGTCTAACTGGGTTTACGAACTCTCGTACAACTTCACAAAGCAGTACTCGATTGCTTACAGCATCACCGATCCTAATGGCGCTGCTAAGAGCGTAAATCAAGTAAGCTTGCGCTATAACTTCTAATCTTCGGATTAGAGTTTAACACTAAGGGCTCCGGAAACGG
>RFOO01000201.1 GCA_009926645.1 bacterium
AGCCGTCACCGCGGGCACCACACTAGCCAAGGCAATACCCGCAGGACGATGCTCGGAAACTAATTGGCTTAATTTACCTGCATCAAATTGCTTCGTCGCAACTTCACCCTGTTGCAAGACGGTCTGGCCATCGAGTAAACCCCAATGCGCATAAGTATTTCCAATATCTAAACACAGGATAGCCACAGCGGAAAATTAACTCGCCACGACACAAGGGCAAGAACGCACCTTTAATCTTTTCGGAGTGTAACCTCGCCCGATGAAATCACCTGAGTTAGGCCAGCGGGACTTTGTAAAATCAAAGACCCCTCTTCGTTAATGCCACGTACCACCCCTTCCTTTGGCTCTCCCAGCAAACCAATTTTAACGAACTTGCCCGTGAGTACATCGTAACGCTCCCAATAAGGCATGAAAGATTTGATCCAAATGCCTGCTTCGTAATCTTTCCACGCCGACCAAAGTGCCTGAAGAATTTCAGCGGCGATTTGGTTAATCTCTAAATTCGCTGAGGAGACTTGTGCTAAAGAACTAGCGAGCTGACGCAATTCTTCTGGGAAATCCTCACGCTGTGCGGTGACGTTTAAGCCTAAACCAAAAACACACTCTCGAACGCGATCCGCATCCAATCGAGCTTCCGTCAACATCCCCGCCACTTTTCTACCATCAGGGGCTAAAAGATCATTGGGCCATTTTAATCCTAAACGAATTCCTAGATTTTTATCGAGATGAGCACAGAGGGCCAAGCCCATCCAAAGCGTAAAAGGTTTTAATCGATCTGGAGCAATCAAAGGACGAAAAGCGAGTGAGAGATAAAGATTTCCCGGATGACGACTATGCCATTTTCGTCCCAATCGACCACGTCCAGCGTTTTGCAATCGAGCAAGAACAGCAAAGGGCGCTTCTTGACCCGCCGCTAAACGTCGCTCGGCCTCCGAATTTGTACTATCAACTTCCGTAAGGAATTCTAGTTTCGGCTGAAAATTTAATCGCTGAAGATGGGCCTCAATCAAAGCAGGGTAAAGTTCACGGGGAACCGATTTCAGAACATAGCCCTTTCGCGTCGAAGCACTAAAAACAAAACCTGCACCCCGCAATCGCTCAAGGCGGTTCCAAATCGCCACTCGTGAAACGCCCAACTCCTTCGCGAGACGGTCTCCGCTGACGGACTGGTCTCGCGCATCTAAAAAATGACGCAACAAATGGCTGTCTAAGTCCGCCATGGTTTAAAGCCAATCCATTCCAATATCCGCCCAAGGGGCGGCGTGAGTTAAAGCCCCCGCAGAAACAAAATCGGGGGCAATTTCACCAATCAAAGGCAAGGTTTGCAAATTTACGCCTCCACTGACTTCCGACCACGCTTGACCTCGCAAGAGACTCACCGCCTCGCGTAACTGTGGCATCGTAAAATTATCCAGCAACACGATGTCGGCTCCCGCTTGCAGAACGGGTTTAATTTGAGAGAGATGATCAACCTCAACCTCTACTAATAAATCGGGACGAGCAAGCCGGGCGCGAACCACCAAATCAGTTAGGCGCTCGGCCGCTGTCGCAGCACTGGCGGCGAGGTGATTATCTTTCACCATAATTCGGTCATAAAGACCTAGGCGGTGATTATAGCCACCGCCCTGCCCCACCGCATATTTTTCTAACAAACGAAATCCTGGAGTCGTTTTTCGCGTATCCAACAAGCGAGTTGGAGAAGCCCCAAGAGCTTGCACATAAAGGCGTGTTTGCGTAGCCACGCCAGAGAGGCGCTGGAAAAAATTTAGTAACGTGCGCTCTGCTGTAAGCAATTCCTTCGCTGGGCCTTCTAACTCGGCCAAAATCGTTCCCGAAGAAACAAAATCGCCTTCTGCCACGCGTGGTTGAACTCGGCAAGGTGCCCCATAAACTTCAAAAATAATCTCCAGTAAATTTAGTCCTGCGACCACCATATCTCCGCGTGCAACGCAATGCGCTCGAGCACGGCCAATCGATCCAAGAATTTCCGTCGAGGGATCACCGAGACGGGCCGGCTTATCGCGCAAGCCGCCACCGCTTAAATCTTCTTCGCGGGCCAAAAGCACCAGCCGTCTTAGCCAATCTCGATCTAATTCATCCCAACGTAAGCGGCGAACAAGTCGATGGGTTTGGCCAGAATCGCGAGGCATTAAAAAATACTACTTCGTCAACGCGAGTGAGCAAGGGTTAGCCGAAGAATCGTTTAAATTTATTCTTCCACGAGTCTGAAACGGGCGTTGTGGCGTCGCCAGAGACTTGGGCATAAGCCTTTAAAGCCTCTTTTTGTTCCTCGGATAACTTCTTGGGCACATCAATATCGACTCGCACTAATAAGTCGCCAGCTCCACTGCCACGCAAACTAGGCATGCCCTCGCCTTTGAGACGGAAAATCGTCCCGCCTTGAGTGCCTGCAGGAATCTTCAAAATAGTCTTACCCTTGAGTTTTGGCACTTCAATCGAACCCCCTAAGGTTGCTATCGAAAACTTAACGGGAACGGAGCAGGCTAAATCATCACCATCACGCTCAAAGAGCTCGTGCTCTAAAACCGTAATAACGACATAAAGGTCACCCGCTTCGGCATTACGACGTCCAGCGGATCCATTACCCGTGGAC
>RFOO01000202.1 GCA_009926645.1 bacterium
AACGGACAGGAACTCCCCGGCCTTAGGGTCCAAATCGACAAAGTGGTGCACCATCGCGACGATAACTTCCCAGTCAAAACCCCGCACGCCTTTGTTTATTTTTTAACCATCATCAACCTCTCTCCACACACCATACAACTTCTTGGCCGTAAATGGATTATCCGATCTAACGATGGAACAACCGAGGTCATCGAAGGCGACGGGATTGTTGGTCAAACCCCAACGATTGAACCTGGTGGACAGTTTTCCTACAACAGTTATCACTTAACAGGACATCCGCAGACAGCCGAAGGTGCTTTTCATGGAAAAACTAAAGAGGGGCATCCTATTTTCGTCCGCATTCCCACTTTTGCGATGACACCTCCTTCTTCATGAGACTAACCGATTTAAATTCTGGCCGTGAAATCGGCGCCAACTGCTTACTCTTAGAGTTTGGCGGACTTCGCTACGTTATCGACTGCGGTATGCACCCTAAGTTTGAGGGTAAAAAAGCCTTACCTCGATTAGACCTCATTCCTGGAGCCGTGGATGGCGTTATTTTAACCCACTGCCATCTCGATCATTTAGGCTCCCTACCCCTTCTCATTCGGCAAAACCCTGGAGCTCGAGTTTTCGCCTCCTCGGCTACAACACTCTTCGCCCGAAGGCTGTTATCCAATTCGATTCAAGTCATGAAACGTCAGCGTGAAGAATCGGGCAACGAAGAACTTCCGTTGTACGTTGAACCTGATATTGAGCGTGTCGAAAATGCCCTTGCTGCAGTCCCCATTGCCAACCCAAGAAAAATTGGGCGAGGCGGAGAAGAGGTCACCATCACCTTCCATCTTGCTGGACACGTTGCAGGGGCTATCGGCTGCCTCATCGAACACCAAAAGAAACGTCATTTTTTCACCGGCGATGTTCATTTCCAAGCTCAACGCACGGTTGAAGGAGCCAATTTCCCACGTCAACCCGTCGACACTTTGGTCATGGAATGCACACGCGGTGCAACACCATCCATTCCTGGATTAACTCGTGCCACCGAGGAAGCTCGGCTCATTCGCTCCATCAACCGAGTGATTGATGATGGAGGCTCCGTTCTTCTTCCCGCTTTCGCCTTTGGTCGAATGCAAGAAATTTTAAAGTTGCTCGATGAAACAGCGGCTGCAGGCGAATTAGTCGATGTACCCATTTTCTGCTCAGGCCTAGGCTTGGATCTCTGCGATTACCTCGATGAAGCCACTCGTAAAACCAAACAAGTAAAGTTTAGCCGAAAAATCCTATCCGAACTCGGTATTAGATCTCTTTCCCGACAGTACACTCCCCCCGGTAAAAATTTGCCTGAACAAGGAATTTACTTACTATCCAGTGGCATGATGGTCGAAAAAACCCCAGCTTGGCGAATTGCGGCAAACATTCTCGATCATGAGGAAAATGCCGTTTTCTTTGTTGGCTACTGCGACCCCGAAACTCCCGGCGGGGAACTGATTGGTCTACCTCCAGGAGGTGAATTTAAATTTAAAGGACTCGACCACACTTCAATACTCCGGGCCGAGGTAGAACGCTTTCATCTTAGCGGACATGCTGATCGAGAAGAACTTGTCGATTTCGCCAAGTCTCTCGCACCGCGAGACATTGTACTCACTCACGGTGATCCACCCGCACGTGCTTGGATGAAAGAGACACTGCAAAAAGTCATGCCGGGTTGTCGCATTCACGACCCTGAACCTGGTGTAGCACTGGAATTGTGAACGAATCCCCTGTCAACATTACCGAATGGCGGGATTTATTTTTATCCCGAGGGCCACGTATGGCTGCCGAAACTTTCCTTGTTAAGTTAGGCCACCTCACTCCTGCCGAACAGCGTAGCGCACTCTGCAATTTACCCGACACTAAAAAACTGACTGAGCGATTCGAGAGGGCTTGGGAGCTACGCGACAGAGACTTGGGAGGCATACCTTATTTGGCTAAGGACTTATATTTTCGCGCAGGCTATCCCACTTACGCAGGCTCAACCTTTCTTCCCGAAGAAATCGGGCTATCCCACTCTACCTCGACTTTACCTTTGGCCTTTGAGAACGATGCTGGCGCTGTCTTTTGCGGGAACACGCAGCTGAATGAATTCGCTTATGGGCTCACGGGTGAAAACCCTCATTATGGAGACTGTCATCACCCAACGCATTCAGAAAGACTGACTGGAGGATCCAGCTCAGGCTCAGCGTGGGCTGTTGCCAAAGGCTTAACTCCCTTCGCCCTCGCCACTGACACAGCTGGATCGATTCGTGTACCCTGTGGATACTGCGGAGTCTGGGGCTTGAGACTTTCTCCGAACGTCGCCCCAGTGGGCGATATATTCCCACTCTCACCTGGATTCGACACCCAAGGCTGGATAACGCAAAATGTACCCGACCTTGTCACCGTATCAAAAGCAGTTTTGGGTGATCCTCCTCGCTGTTTCACAGGACTGTGGGCTGGCGATTTAGGCCTCGGTCTTCCCGACGAAGTTCTGCAACCCATGCGAGAATTTGCACTAAACGCTGGCGCCGTTGAAGACCGAGCCGCCATGGAGTTACTTCGTATGACTTTTGCTGAGGCAGCAGAAATTTATCCGATTCTCGGCGGTCAT
>RFOO01000203.1 GCA_009926645.1 bacterium
TCAATGGGCTCCAGCCCCACTGAAATGCGTAAAAGATCTGGATCAAGTCCCGCGGCACGAATACTCGCCCGACCTTCAGGCGAAGTCACTTCCGTGAAATGCGCGAGCCACAAAAAAGGCGCAACGATGGTGAAGACTAAACCAAAACTAGGCCCTTTAACGACAGCAAGGCGGTCATAGACGTCGCGCATGTCTTTCGTTAACTCGATGGTGATTAAAGACCCGGCTCCCGCGGACAAACGTTGCAAAGCTCTAAAATTTTTCGCCGTGCGTCCTGTGTCAGCCGTACGCACTTGGGCAACCGCTGGATGCTGAGCCAATCGCTGCGCGAGTTCTTTCGCCTGTTGCGAGAGGCGAAGGCTAACGTCCTCTAATTGAGAAATCTGCTTCACTAAAACCATCGCATCTAAAGCATGCAAAGGTTCACTTTCCTTTTTTACTACCGCCAGCATTTCGGTTGCATTTTCTCGTTGTGGATTAACCACGCAAAGCCCAGCCATCACATCCCCTTCGCTCGCGGCATACTTGGTTAAACTACAACAAACTAAATCGGCATAAGGCAAAGGATTGAGAATAGCCAATCCAACAGAACTGGGGTCTAAAATTAATTTCGCTCCATAACGATCACAGAGTTTTCGCAAAGCAGGAATATCTGCCATTTCCAACTGTGGATTATTCGGAACCTCGGTTAACACCCCGGCAACATCTCCGCGGGCGAGAAGTTTTTCTACCTGAGCTAAGTCGGTGATATCAGAAACAAATTCATGCCGAGTTGTTTTTGATTTTTCCAAAATTCGCGTGGAATCAACATAGAGCCAGCCTAATTGGATCCAAACATTCTTCCCCCGCGGAAGTTGCACAGAGTTTACCGCCTCCAGAGCCGCGGCGACGGCGTTCATTCCCGAAAGAGTGAGTACGATATCCTGAGCGGGCACTCCCTCAAAGTAAGAAGTGCAGGCTTGTCTGATTTTTTGTCGTGCCTCTTCGCCTTGGCGGAGATCAATTTTCTTCCTTTGTAAAAAAGCTTCCGCTTGGCGTGACGATATCAGGACGCCTGTATGTTGCACCCATTTAGCAAAACGTTCGGCGACATCGCCTTTTTCTGTCGAAACCAAAACCCAATCCTCAACCCGATCAATGGTCGCATTTTTAGCCTCCGACCAAGCGATGATTTTTTCTGCCGATGCACGGGAAACCAAAGGAAACAACTCTCCCGTACGTCCCCATTTTTCCGCCGCATGTTTGGCCGCTTCTGCCACAAGATGATGACGAACAAAGCGTGGATACCCTCCATGAATATGCTGCCACACCCGAGCTTCTTTGCGCTCATAACTTTCCACATCCGCTAAGGTTGGCAAAGAAACCACCGTCGCATGAGGCGATGCGGGCATCAGGGCGCCCAAAGGAGGACTAGACAATCCAGACATTATCCTTGAGCGGGTGACTCGTTTTGAATGATTTGCTCCAGCGTTTGCCGACGGCGAATCAATTTCGCTTGGCCGCTGGTTTGCCACAAGACTTCGGGCGCTTCAGGGAATGAATTGTAATTCTTCGTACTCATTCCTGCACAATAAGCCCCTGCTCCACCGATGACGCATAAATCTCCTACCTGTGCCTCAGGTAAATCGCGCGTCGCTAAAGTCTCAGGCTCACCTGGAGCACAACTAATCAAATCGCCCGACTCACAGCAGTGTCCGACAATCACATAATTTTTCCGCTTCGTCGTCGGATTTTCGGGATAGAGATAAACGGGGTGTTGAGAGCCATAGAGTGAAGGACGAAGGATTTCCGTCATTCCCGAATCTAATTTAATAAAATCTCTCAGGCCTGTAGAAACAATATCTTGTACGCGACAAAGAACGGCACCGGCATTGGCTACCAAAAATGTTCCTGGCTCAATTTCGAGATGCAATTTTCTGCCTTCGGTTTGCGCAAATTGGATAAAGGCCTCACGCACCGGAGCGCCGATGATTTGTGGGTCGGTCCCTTTTTCCGCTACCACTCGTGCAACTTTATAGCCTCCACCTAAATTCAATGAGGTGGCGGAGGGAAACTGCCGAACTAATGCCAAGCTCGCCGCGGAGACTTCTTGCCAAACGGTAGGATCACTACCCGAGCCAATATGGGTATGGATACGAACAACGTTAAGGCGGTATTGGGCAACCAACGCCTTCACCCGATCAACCCATTCATGCCAAATACCAAAAGAGGAATCAGGCCCACCGACATTGGTCTTACCCGTGCCACCCGATCCTTTTCCTGGGTTAAATCGAATTCCAACGGAATGGCCTGGTAGTGCTTTCCCGATGCGTTCAAGTTGTAAAAGCGAACACGCATTAACTTGTGTACCTAAACGCAGTAGATCTACAAAGTCATCGGGGAGTTCTTGCGAAGAAAGTGAAAGGCGTTCAGCAGGAATCCCTGCCTGAATGGCACGTCGCACTTCCCACCCGGAACTTGCATCAAAATGTAAGCCCTTCGCGGCAAACAAACGAAGAATCGAAGCATTCGGGCAGGCCTTCATGGCGAAACGAACGGTTAGTCCATAGGCATTAGGGAATGCCAACATCGCCTCAGCCTGTTTTAAAAGAGTGCCTTCGTCA